>DATBBS010000446.1:0-15636 GCA_036270895.1 Xanthobacteraceae bacterium | reverse complement strand
GGGGTGCCCAACATCCTGGTCGATCATTCGATGCGCAACCCGCACATCCATCCCGGCTTCTGGCGCGGCGTGAACATCAACCAGAACGCCATCTATCTCGAAAGCTTCATGGACGAGATGGCGAAGGAGATGGGCGTCGATCCGCTCGAGTTCCGGCGCAAGCTGATGGCGAACCACCCCAAGCACCTCGCGGTGCTCAACGCAGCGGCCGAAAAGGGCGGCTGGGGCACGCCGGCGCCGGCCGGACACTTCCGTGGCCTCGCCCAGCACATGGGCTTCGGCAGCTACGTGGCGGCCTGCGCCGAGGTCTCGGTCGAGGGCAAGAAGGTCAAGATCCATCGCATCGTGGGCGTGACCGACCCCGGCTACGCGGTCAATCCGGCGCAGATCGAGCGGCAGATCGCCGGCTCCTTCGTCTACGGGCTGACCGGCCTGTTCCTCGGCGGCAACACGGTCAAGGACGGCCGCATCGAGCAGGAGAACTTCGACACCTACGACATGATGCGGATCTCGCAGATGCCGAAGGTCGAGGCCATCGTGATGCCGTCCGCGGGCGGCGTCTGGGGCGGCGTCGGCGAGCCGACCATCTGCGTGGCCGCGCCGGCGGTGCTCAACGCCATCACGGCGGCGACCGGCGTGCGCTACCGAACGTTCCCGCTGCGCGATCATGGACTGACGATCGCATGAGCCGGGCGCTCACGCGCCCGAGCCCATCGGCGGACCGCGCCTGAATCTGCCGTGGCGGCCGGCTTTCCGGCCGCCACGTTTTTGTGCGTCATCGCGTCACGTGAACGTGAGGCTCGAGCCCAATTGAGGCGGCGCGAAACCAGCTATCATGCCGGCAACCGCACCACGTTTTTCAAGCGATGGCCTGCCCCGCGTTTGATCCGCGGGCCAGCGGCTCGCCGCAGAAGATGCGATCAATCATGAGACCAGGGTGACCAGGAGGAACGCATGGCCAAACTGACCATCAATGGACAAACGCACGACATCAAGATCGATCCCGACACGCCGCTGCTATGGGCAATCCGGGAGAATGTCGGCTTGACCGGCACCAAATACGGCTGCGGCATCGCGCAGTGCGGCGCCTGCACGGTCCATCTCGACGGAGCGCCGGTCCGCTCCTGCTCGCTGCCCGTCAGCGCCGCCGAGGGCAAGCAGATCACCACCATCGAAGGGCTCGCCCAGAACGGCGTGCTGACCAAGGTCCAGCAGGCCTGGGTCGACAACGACGTCCCGCAATGCGGCTACTGCCAGAGCGGCATGATCATGGCGGTCTCGGCGCTGCTCAAGGACAAGCCGAAGCCGACCGACGCCGACATCAATCGTGCGATCACCAATATCTGCCGTTGCGGCACCTTCCAGCAGGTGCGTGACGCCATCCACGCCGCCGCCGCGAGCGCGTGAGGAGACAGCCATGAATTACATCCCCAAGATGAATCGCCGCTCCTTCGTCGCCGCCTCCGCCGCCGTGGGCGGCGGACTCGCGCTCGGCATCGACCTTCCGCTCGGGCCCCGCGTGGTGCGGGCCGCCGACGGCGCGCCGGAACTCGGCGTCTGGGTCGTGATCCGGCCGGACGACACCGTCGTGATCCGCATCGCGCGCTCCGAGATGGGGCAAGGCACGCTCATCGGTCTCGCCCAGCTCGTCGCCGAGGAATTGGAATGCGACTGGTCGAAGGTCGTCACCGAATACCCGACCCCGGGGCAGAACGTCGCGCGTAAGCGCGCCTGGGGCGACTTCGGCACCGGCGGCAGCCGCGGCATCCGCGAGTCGCAGGATTACGTGCGCAAGGGCGGCGCGACCGCCCGCATGATGCTGGTGCAGGCCGCCGCCAACGAGTGGAAGGTGCCGGTCGCCGAGTGCAGCGCCGCCAACAGCGTCGTCACGCATGGCCCGTCCGGCCGCACGCTCGGCTACGGCAAGCTCGCGGAGGCGGCGGCGAAGGTCGAGCCGCCCAAGGACGTGACGCTGAAGGACCCGAAGAGCTGGAAGATCGCCGGCAAGGGCCTCAAGCGGCTCGATACCGCCGACAAGGTCAACGGCAAGATGGTCTACGGCATCGACGTCAAGCTGCCCGGCATGCTCAATGCCGCGATCAAGGACTGCCCGGTGTTCGGCGGCAAGGTGAAAAGCTTCGACGCCGCCAAGGTCACGGGCATGGACGGCGTCAAGAAGGTCGTGCAGGTCGGCGATTCCGCGGTCGCGGTCGTGGCCGATACCTGGTGGCACGCCAAAAGCGCGCTCGATGCTCTTCCGATCGTCTTCGACAATGGCGACAACGCCAAGGTCACCAGCGCGTCGATCGCCGCCTGGCTCAAGGAAGGCCTCGACGCCGATCAGGCGTTCGTCGGCAACCAGAACGGCGACGCCAAGGCTGCGCTCACGAAGGCCGCCAAGAAGTTCACGGCCGACTACGCCTATCCGTACCAGAACCACGCCTGCATGGAGCCGATGAACGCCACCGCGCTCTACACGCCGGAGAAATGCGAGGTGTGGTGCGGCACGCAGAACGGCGAGGGCGCCTATGCGGCCGCCATGGAGGCCTCCGGCCTGCCGGCCGACAAGGTCGAGGTTTACAAGATCATGCTCGGCGGCGGATTCGGCCGGCGCGGACGCAGCGACTACGTCACGCAGGCCGTGTTGGTCGCCAAGCAGATGCCGGGCACGCCCGTGAAGCTGCTGTGGTCGCGTGAGGAGGACATGCAGCACTGCACCTATCACCCGGTCACCCAGTGCCGCCTGAGCGCCGGCTTCGACGACAAAGGCAATCTCGACGCCCTGCACGTCCGCATCTCGGGTCAGTCGATCCTCACCGCAATCTTCCCGGCCCGCCTGGTCAACGGCATGGACCCGGCGACCTTCCAGGGCCTGGCGAAGACCGGCGAGGCGGCGATCGGTTATACCGTCCCGAACCTCCTGATCGATCACGCCATGCGCAACCCGCACGTCCCGCCGGGATTCTGGCGCGGCGTGAACGTCAACCAGAACGCCATCTATCTCGAATGCTTCATGGACGAGCTGGCGAAGGAGACCGGCGCCGATCCGGTCGAGTTCCGGCGCAAGCTGATGGCGAACCATCCCAAGCACCTGGGCGTGCTCAACGCGGTGGCGGAGCGGATCGGGTGGGGCAAGCCGGCGCCCGCCGGCGTGTTCCGCGGGATCGCCCAGCACATGGGCTACGGCAGCTACGTGGCGGCCGCCGCCGAAGTCTCGGTCGACGGCAACAAGGTGAAGATCCACCGCATCGTGGGCGCCACCGATCCCGGCTACGCGGTCAACCCGGCGCAAATCGAGCGGCAGATGTCCGGCTCCTTCGTCTACGGCCTCTCGGCGCTATTCTACGGCGAGTGCACCGTGAAGGATGGCCAGATCGAGCAGACCAACTTCGACACCTACGACTCGATGCGGATCGCCGGGATGCCGAAGGTCGAATCGATCGTCATGCCGTCGGGCGGATTCTGGGGTGGCGTGGGCGAGCCCACGATCTGCGTGGCGCCGCCCGCCGTGCTCAATGCGATCTTCGCGGCGACCGGCAAGCGCTTCCGCAGCATCCCGCTGAAGAATCACGGGCTGACCATCGCGTAGAGCATGATCCCGAAAAGCCTGCCCCGGACTCGATCCGGGATGGGCAATGGTTTTCGGAAAGACCATGCGCCAACAATAAGTTTCCCGGGCGACCGCCGTCGCCCGGGACGCACCCGCCAACCGAATGCCGAGATCGACCGGATGCGGCCAAATCGGCGCAACCTGCTCAAGACCACGATGGCGGCCGCCGCATCGGCCGCCATTTTGTCGCCCGCCGTCCGGGCGCAGAGCGGGGCCGCGCGCGTGGTGGTGATCGGCGGCGGCTTCGGCGGCGCGACCTGCGCGCGCGCGCTGCGCAAGGCCGATCCGCGCCTGGCGGTCACGCTGGTCGAGCAGAACCGCACCTACGTGGCGAGCCCGATGAGCAACGCCGTGATCGCGGGCCTGCGCGAGCCGACCGAGCAGCAATTCGGCTACGACAAGCTCGCCGCGGACGGCATCGCGCTCGTGCTCACGGCCGCGACCGCCATCGACCCGCAGGCGCGCAGCGTGACGCTCGGCGCCACGGGCCAGAACCTCGCCTATGACCGCCTGGTGCTCTCTCCCGGCATCGATTTCCGCTGGGACGCAATCGCGGGCTACGACGAGGCGGCGGCCGCGCGCATGCCGCACGCATTCCGGGGCGGCGAGCAGATCGCGTTGCTGCGCCGGCAGCTCGAGGCCATGGACGACGGCGGCCTGGTGGTGATCGCGGCGCCGGTCAATCCGGCGCGCTGCCCGCCGGCGCCTTATGAGCGCGCGAGCCTGATCGCGCATTATCTCAAGGCCCGCAAGCCGCGCTCCAAGGTAATCGTGCTCGACGCCAAGGACAGCTTCACCATGCAGCGGCTCTTTCAGAACGCCTGGAGCGAGCTCTATCCCGGCCTGGTCGAATGGGTGCCGCTGTCCCAGGGCGGCGTGCTCGCCTCGGTCGACCCGACGACCCGCACGCTGGCGACCGATTTCGACACCTACGAGGCCGCGGTCGCCAATGTGATTCCGCCGCAGAAGGCGGGCCGGGCCGCCGAGCTCGCGGGCGTCGCCGACCGCACCGGCTGGTGTCCGGTCGATCCCGTGACGTTCGAATCGAAGCTGCAGCCCGCCATCCATGTCATCGGCGACGGGGCCATCGCGGGCGCCATGCCGCGTTCCGCCTCCGCGGCCCATTCGCAAGCCCGGATCTGCGCCGACGCGATCGTGGCGCTGCTCGCCGGGCGGACCCCGGCCGCGCCGACGCTGACCAGCTCGTGCTTCAGCCTACTCGCGCCCGACTATGCGATCTCGCAGCGCGGCACCTACCGGCCGGTCGACGACCAGTATACCGAGGCCGAGCCCGGCATCATCGTGAGCCCGCTGTCGGCCGAGCGCGCCTCGCGCAGCGCGGAGGCGAAGGAAGCCGCCGCCTGGTACGCCGACATCACGGCCGGGGTATTCGGATGAGGCTGGGCGCAGCCGGCGCCGTCCTGATGGCCGCAGCCTTATGCGGCACGGCCGCCCGGACCCAAGGGGTGCAAGGGGTGCAAGCGGTGCAGCGAGCGTCGCTTCCGCCCCTCAAGGTCGTCGGCGACGCCATTCCGGATTCGCTCACCGGCCACAAGGGCGATCCCGCACGCGGCCGGGCGGTCGTGCTGAACCGGCAGGTCGGGCTGTGCCTGCTGTGTCATTCGGGGCCCTTTCCCGAGGAGCGGTTCCAGGGAAATATGGCACCGGATCTCAAGGGCGCCGGTGCGCGTTGGTCGGAAGGCGAATTGCGGCTGCGCATGGTCGACGCCCGCAAGCTCAATCCGCAGACCATCATGCCGCCGTATTATGTGGTGGAAGGCATGAACCGGGTGGCGCCGGCGTTTCGCGGCAAGCCCATATTGACGGCGGAACAAATCGAGGATGTGGTCGCGTTCCTGACCACGCTGCATGATTAAGGAGCAGTGGACACCATGATGGATCACGATCCCAAGGGCGCGACCCGGCGCGACATGCTGCTGGCCGGCCTGGCCGGCCTCGGCGCCGCGGTGATCAAGATCGAGCCGGCCGCCGCCACGCCCGAATCGATGCGCCGGGCGATCCACCAGGTGGTCGGCGAGGCCCCGGTCCGCAAGGGCAAGGTCTCGATCGACGTCCCGCCGCTGGTCGAGAACGGCAACACGGTGGCGCTCGCGATCGAGGTCGAAAGCCCGATGACGTCGCAGGACCACGTGAAGGCGATCCATGTCTTCAACGAGAAGAACCCGCAGCCCAACATCATCAGCGCCCGTCTCGGCCCGCGCGCCGGCCGCGCCCGGGTCTCGACCCGCTTCCGTCTCGCCGACACGCAGACCATCGTGGCGATCGCCGAGCTGAGCGACGGCTCGTTCTGGTCGGCCTCGGCGGACGTGATCGTGACGCTGGCGGCTTGCCTGGAGGACCTGTCATGACGCGCGCCCTCATCAATGTGCCGCCCAAGGCCAAACGCGGGCAGGTGATCGAGATCAAGACGCTGATCTCGCACATCATGGAGACGGGCTACCGCCACGACAACATGGGCAAGCCGATCCCGCGCGACATCATCACGCAGCTCACCTGCAGCTACAACGGCGAGGAGATATTCCGCGCCGACCTCTACCCGGCGATCGCCGCCAATCCCTTCGTCACCTTCCACACCGTGGCGACCGAAAGCGGCACGATCGCGTTCGAGTGGACCGGCGACAACGGCTTCCACGAGACCGCATCGGCGAAGATCACCGTGGAATGAGTGACCGCGATCTCCTTCTTTTTCGTCATCGCCCGCGACAGCGGGCGATCCAGTAACCCGTGACGCTCCGTACCGGCAACGCCGTGCCTCACCCTCCCCATCGGTCGATACTGGATGCCCCGCTTGCGCGGGGCATGACGGCGTGGGGATGGCTTCTTGCCATGATCGTCGCTTGTCTTTGCGGCGCGGCCGCGCGTCTTTCCTTCGCCGCCGAGATCCCCCTCGACCAGCGCCGCTCGGGCTACGCCGATGTCGGGCGCGACACCAAGGCGATGCAGGACGACGACACCGCCAATCCCGGGATGCTGTGGGTGCTCGACGGCGAGGCGCAATGGAACGCCAAGGCGGGCGGCGCGAACAAGTCCTGCGCCGATTGCCACGGCGACGCGGCCCAGAGCATGAAGGGCGTCGCGGCGCGCTACCCGGCCTACGAGCCGGCGCGGGCGCGGCCGATCGACCTCGAGGAACGCATCAACATCTGCCGCGGCGAGAAGCAGAACGCGACGCCGCTGCGCTTCGAGAGCCGGGAGCTCCTCGGGTTGACCGCCTATGTGGCCGGCCAATCGCGCGGCATGCCGATCGCAGAGGCCAGCGACCCGCACCTCGCACCCTTCGTGGCGGCCGGGCGCGCGCTGTTCGAAGGGCGGCAGGGCCAGATCAACATGTCGTGCGCGCAATGCCACGACGACAACTGGGGCAAGCAGCTCGCCGGCAATATCGTGCCGCAGGGGCAGCCCACCGGATATCCGATCTACCGCCTCGAATGGCAGAGCCTCGGCTCGCTGCAGCGCCGCCTGCGCAATTGCATCAGCGGCATGCGAGCCGAGACCTATGAATTCGGCGCGCCCGAATACGTGGCGCTCGAGCTTTTCCTGATGCAACGGGCGCGCGGCCTGGCGATCGAGACGCCCGGCGTGCGGCCGTGAACGCCTGACGACTCACGGCATAATTCGCGATTGTCATTGCGTGCGAAAGCGGGCAATCCAGTAACCACCTGCCATCGAATTGCGGTTGTCGCCGCGCCGGCACGGCGTACTGGATGCCCGCTTTCGCGGGCATGACGACCCAGGATGAGAGACCAGCCTGATGGCCCCCGTCATCGACTGCCACGCCCATATCGTGCCGCCCGACATGTGGCGCGCCATGCTGGCCGACGGCGCCCGTTACGGCGTCGAGATCGGCGGCACCGATGAGCGCCGCATGATCCGCCTCGCCGGCAGCGGCTATGCGCGGCCGATGTACATGCCGCTCACCGCGACCTCCGAGCGCCTCGCCACGATGGACCGCCAGGGCGTCGACATGCAGCTGCTCTCCGGCTACATCGATTTTTCCGGCTACACCATGCCGCTCGAGCTCGGCACCCGTTTTGCCGAGCTGCAGAACGAGGCCATCGCCGGCGTGGTGGCGGCCAACCCGGACCGTTACGCGGGCGCCGCCAATGTGCCGCTGCAGGATGCGGCGACCGCGGTCAAAGTGATGGCGCGCGCGCGGCGCGATTACGGATTCAACGCCGTGCAGGTCGCGCCCTATTTCGGCGGCAAGAAATTCCTCGACGATCCGGCGCTCGATCCCTTCTGGGCCGCTGCGCAGGAGATGGAAACCCTGATCCTGTTCCACCCCTACGACGAGCAGCCGGCGGCCGGCCTGGGCGATTATTTCCTGCATAATTGCATCGGCTATCCGCTGCAGACCACGATCGCGGTCGTGCGGATGATGTTTTCCGGCACCTTCACCCGCTTTCCAAAGCTGCGCATGCGCGTGCCTCATGCGGGCGGTTTCCTGCCCTATCAGATCGAGCGCTTCGTGCACGCCGCCGATTTTCGGCCCGAGCCGCGATCGAAGGGATTTACCGGCGACCCGCGCGACATCCTCCGCCGCCTCTACTACGACACCGTGACGTTCGACCCGGCGCCCTTGCGCTATCTGGTCGATCTGGTGGGCGCCGACCGCCTGTTGCTCGGCAGCGATTTTCCCTTCGAGATGGGCGATCCCGACCCGGTCGCCACGGTACGGGCCGCGCTCGCGCCCGAGCATCACGACAAGGTCCTGGGCGGCACGCTGCAGCGGCTCCTGTGCGTCGACCCGGCCTGCGGTTGCGGGGCGCCGCGCCAGATGAAAGCCGAGGAAGCCTGATGGCCGCACCCAGCCGCTCCGCCGACACCCGCCTGGTCGTGATGCCGGGCGACGGTATCGGGCCGGAAATCACCGCGGCGACGCTCCATGTGCTGGGCGCCGCCGACCGCGCTTTCGGCCTGAACCTCGCCTTCGAGGAGATGCCGGTCGGGTTCGCGGCGCTGCGCCAGCATGGCACCACGCTGCCCGACGCGGCCTTCGCGCGCGCCAAGGCGGCCGACGGCGTGATCCTGGGGCCGGTGTCGCACAACGACTATCCGCCGGTCGCGCAAGGCGGCCTCAACCCGTCGGGCGAGTTGCGTAAGCGCCTCGACCTCTACGCCAATATCCGCCCGGCCCGCTCGCGCGCAGGATTTCCGCCGCGCTGCGGCAAGCCGGTCGACCTCGTGATCGTGCGCGAGAACACCGAAGGCTTCTATGCCGACCGCTCCATGCATGTCGGCATCGGCGAGATGATGCCGACGCCCGATCTCGCCATCTCGCTGCGCAAGATCACCCGCGAAGGCTCGACTCGCATCGCCGAATCGGCATTCGGGTTGGCGGCGCGCCGGCCGCGCAAGCTGGTCACCGCCGTGCACAAGGCCAATGTGCTGCGCATCTCCGATGGCTTCTTTCTCGATTGCGTGCGCGCGGTGGCGGCGCGCCATCCAGAGGTGCGCTACGAGGAGCGCATCATGGACGCCATGGCGGCGCTCTTGGTGCGCGACGCCAGCCAGTTCGACGTGGTGGTGACCACCAACATGTTCGGCGACATCCTCTCCGACGAGGCCGCCGAGATTTCCGGCAGTCTCGGTCTCGCGGCCTCGCTCAACGCGGGCGCCGCCCATGCGCTCGCCCAGGCGCAGCACGGCTCGGCGCCCGACATCGCGGGCCGGGACATCGCCAATCCGGCTTCCCTCATCGGCTCGGCCGCGATGCTGCTCGGCTGGCTCGCCGAGCGGCGCGATGATGCGCGCTTCGCACGCGCCGCCGCGGCGATCGAGACCGCGCTCGATATTGTGATCGCCAAACCCGAATGGCGCACGCCCGACCTCGGCGGTCCACTCGGGACGAAGGCGTTTGCGGAGCGGGTGGCGGCGGCGGTCAGCGACAAATAGCGCGCCGGGAGCGCCGCTATCTGGCAGCCAGCAGAACGTCCGGGCCACACCGCGAATAGGCCTGGGTGCCGCGCTCGCTCGTCCATATCAACCGATTATCGTTGATCTTCAAGCGAACATGCGCCGTCCAGCTTTCGCGCGGGGTCGAGCATTTCGCAACGGCACGCCAGCCTTTGTCGATGTCGGTTCTTTTGGTGAAAATGCAGAAGGCCTCGCCCGCCCATGCGCCTTCATTGGTGATGACGGTGGGCAGCACGCCATCCCTGAAATCGCGCACCGAGCAGGTGCCCGCGTCGGGTGCCCAGACGCCCACGATGGCGGCCCGCTCGGCATTCTGGCGATCGGCCGGGGCGGCCGATGAGGGCGCGACCTCGATCGGATCAGGTAACGGTTGAAGCGACACACTGACCGGCTCGGCGACGCTTTTTTGCTCCGCCGCCAATTCAAAAACCTGCGGTTCACGGACGGCAACGACCTGCGGATCCCGGGCGGCAACTTCCGCCGGCGCCACGAGCTTCGGTCCGCTCTCCTCCTGCATGACCGCCCGGCCTGCCTGTCCCGCGAAGGCGACCGGTAAGCCGATGGGTGGCGCCTTGGCAAATGGACCGACATTCAGAACGATGGCGACGCAGACCACCATGGCGCCTGCCGCGCCTGCCGTGGCGATCCCCTGCGAATACGGGACCGACGGAAGAAAAGCGGATCCCAACAGCTTGAGCCTGTCCATTGAATGCACGCTGCACCTCCCCTTTCGGCTGATTGCAACGGGTGACCGCTTTGCCCACCCGCGACGTGATCCACAAGAAAGCACGCCGGCAGATGCTCCAATCCGGATGGTCTGCCGCGAAAGAATTGATTCGCCAGTTGTCGCTGAAAGTCTCGTTTACGGGCGTGGCGCAAACGGGGCGGATGCTCGACTCTTTCATGACGCGCCCCGCGGTATCACGCATGACGGCGCGTGACGGGTAGCCAGCAACCCGCATGGACACCCGCGTGGTAGCCCGTTAACCTCTTTGACTCGCAACACAGCGCAGAGCTCTCCTGGTTTCGAGAGCCACCGTCATGTCGAGTCGTCGCTGGCCGAACGCATGAGGGCGTGAGTCCCGTCGACGTCCGCGGGAGTGAACAGCATGCGAAACGCACCTTCGCGCCGCGACCTGCTCACGGGTTCGACCGCATTGGCGGCTGCCACCGTCTTCGCCGAACCGTTGCGGGCCGCGGCGCCCGAGCCGGGCCAGATCACGCCGGCGCTGATCGAAGCTGCCAGGAAAGAGGGCAAGGTCTCGTTCTACACCGCGCTCGAGCTGCCGGTGGCGGAACGCTTCGGGAAAGTGTTCGAGGCGAAATATCCCGGCATTGCGGTGCGGGTCGAGCGCTCCGGTGCGGAGCGGATTTATCAGCGCATCGCCCAGGAGCAGGGCAGCCGCATCAACGCGGTCGACGTCGCCAACAGCACGGACCCGGCACATTATCTCGACTGGAAACGCAACGGCTGGCTCGCGCCCTATGTGCCGGAGGACGTGGCCAGGCATTTCCCGGCCGAGCAGCGCGACCCCGACGGCACCTACGCGACCGTGTGCGCCTGGCTGAGCGTGATCGGCTACAACACCGGCCTGGTGAAGCCCGAGGACGCGCCAAAAAGCTTCGGCGATCTGCTCGATCCGCGGTGGAGAGGCAGGCTCGTCAAGGCGCATCCCGGCTATAGCGGCGCGATCCTCACGGTGACCTTCCTGCTGGTGCGCGAGCTCGGCTGGGGCTTTTTCGAAAAGCTCGCCGAGCAGAAGATCATGCAGGTGCAATCGGCCGCCGAGCCGCCCAAGAAGATCCAGGCCGGCGAGCGCGCCGTCATGGCGGACGGCAACGATTACAATCTGACGCTGCTCAAGGACCAGGGCCAGCCGGTCGAGGCGGTGCATCCCAGCGAGGGTACGCCGGTGATCATCGTGCCGTGCGGCATCTTCCGCAACGCACCCAACCCCAACGCGGCGCGCCTGTTCGAGAGCTTCTTGTTCAGCGCCGAGGCCCAGCAGATGTTCGGCGACGCCTTCGCGCACCGCTCCTTCCACGCCCTCACGAAGGAAAAGCCCGGGCGCGCGCCGCTGTCCGCATTCAAGCTGCTCAAGGCCGATCCTGCCGCCGTGCTGGCGCAGAGCGAGGACATCAAGGCGCGCTACACGAAGATTTTCGGAGTGTGACGGCGATTATGGATGCTGACTGGTCATGCCCGCGCTTGTCGCGGGCATCCGCGTTTTAAGACATCAGCAAAAACAAAGACGTGGATGGCCGGGACACATAGGCGAGCGAAGCGACGCCGTACTTCGAACGGCTATGGGACGAGCGAAGCGACGCCGTTCTTCGAACGGCTATGCCCGGCCATGACGACGTGCGCGGGTCGCTGCTACGCCCCCATCCCGAACAGGCGGGCCGCATTGCCGCCGAGGATCGCGGCCTTGTCCTGATCGCTGAGCGTGGTGGTGGCGAAGACGTGGTCCACGGGGTGCTCCTCCCACGGGATCGGATGGTCGGTGCCGAGCATGATCTGGCTCGCGCCGACCTGCGCCGCGAGGTGGCGTAGCGCCTCGGGGGTGAACACCAGGGCGTCGAAATAAAGCTGGTTGAGATATTCGGTCGGCTTCTTCTTGAGCTGGATCTCCACGTTGCAATTCTGCGGCGACACGAAGCAGGCGTGGTCGGAGCGCGGCGCGTAGGACGGCAGATAGCCGCCGCCATGCGCCGCGATGACCTTCAGGGCCGGAAACCGGTCGAGCGTGCCTTCGAAGATCAGGTGCTGCAGCGCGATGGTGGTCTCGAGCGGGTTGCCGATGGTGTTGGACAGCCAGCCATTGCCCTTGAAGCGCGCGCTCAATTCCGGCGTGCTCTGCGGATGGATGAACAGCACGGCGCCGAGCTCTTCCGCCTTGGCCCAGACCGGATGGTATTTGGGATCGGAAAAATTCTCGCCCAGCACGCTGCCGCCGATCGCGGCGCCGCGCAGGCCCTGCTTCTTCATCGCCGTCTCGAGCTGCTGGACGGCGAGGTCGGGATACTGCAGGGCGAGCGACGCATAGGCGGCGAAGCGATCGGGCTTCGCGGCGCATAATTCGGCGAGCTTTTCGTTCTGCACCTTGACGATCTGGGCCGCGGTGTCGCGGTCCTTGCGATACCAGAATGGATTGATCGAGAGCACCTCCATGTCGATCGCCATCGCGTCCATGGCCTTGAGGCGCTCCTCGACGGCGATGAACATCTGCTCGGAGCCCTTGGTCTCCGGCCGGACGTTGCGAGCCTGGTCGCCCATCAGGTCGACCGCCTCGTGGAACAGGCAATGCGCATGCACATCGATGGTCTTGACGCGCTTGCCCTCGACCATGACGGGCAGGCGGGGCCGGGCGGGCTCTTGGGCGCGCGCCGCGTCGAGCAGCCCGCAGCTGCAGAACGCCATGCCGGCCGCGCCTGGGAGAAAGTTTCTGCGTGTCGTCATCGGTGCCTCCCTGATGCGCTCTCCGGCCGCCGGAAAGTCGTTGCTTTGTCGCTGGCGCGCAGGCCCGCCGGGGTAAATTGAAGGCTGGCGGCAGGAATTTATCAAGCCCACCTTCGCGGCGCGCCATCAGCCCAGATAGGCGCCGCCATTCACGTGATGGGTCTGGCCCGTGACGTAACGCGCGCCCGGACCGCACAGGAAACGCACGGTCGCCGCCACGTCATCGGGCGTGCCGCGCCCGCCGGTCAGCGTATGGTGGGTGGAATGATGCTGCGGCTCGGGGCCGGCGCGCGGCGTGCCGATCAGCCCCGGTACCACCAGGTTGACGGTGATCCCGTCCTCGGCCAGATCCTGCGCGAGCGCGCGCGTGAAGCCCACGAGCCCGGATTTGGCGGTGACCACGTGCAGGCGGTGCTTGGCGCCGGTGTGCCCGCTCATGCCGCCCAGGTTGACGATGGCGCCGGCGCCGCTCTTGCGCAGATGCGGCACGCAGGCCTTCACGCACAGAAAGGGACCGTCGAGCGTGACCCCCATGACCTCGCGCCATTCCGCGATGGTCATCTCGTCGATCGGCTTCTCGCGCCGCAGCGCCGCGTTGTTGACCAGGATATCGATACGGCCGAAGCGCCCCACCGCGGCCGCCACCATCCGGTCGACCGCGGCGGGGTCGGCAATGTCGGCAATGAGGCTGATCGCCTGGCCGCCCTGGGCCGCGATCTCGCCCGCGACGGCGTCCGCCTCCGCCTTGTTGGCGCGCGCATTGACGACGACCGCCGCGCCGTCCTGCGCCAGCGCCAGCGCGATGGCGCGCCCGATATTGCGCCCGGCGCCGGTCACCAGCGCGACACGGCCGGCGAGGGGTTGGGTGATGGCGTTCATTTCATCATTCCTCTTTCGTCGCCGTCATGCCCCGCGCAAGCGGGCATCCAGTAACCGCAGTCATTTCAGTGATTACTGGATCGTCCGCTTGCGCGGACGATGACGACACGCAATTTTTGCAACAGCTCACCCCTGCAGCGGGCGGAGGTCGATCTTTCCATCGTAGAGCCCGCGCGCGAGCTTGAGGGCCGGCTCGATCCGCGGCGCGTCCCAGCCGCCGTGGCGGGCGCAGAGCGCGAACTTGTCGGCGATATCCTGGGGCGTGAGCGGCTCATGCGCGCCGCCCCGCATATGCGGCTGGCGCTCTTCGACCACGCTGCCGTCGGCCATCACGGCCCGGATATGGCCGGTGAAATTATCCGGATAGGGATTCTTCGGGTCGATCACGTAACGGACTTTCGCCGCCACATCGAGCACGGCCGCCTCCTTGACGGCGGCGTCGGTGAACGCGTCGAGCCCGACATTGCGGCGCACGAAGCCGGCCGCGATGCAGTAGGGCGTGGAGAATTTCGCCCCATAGCCGTTGGGCGGACGCTGCTTGTCGGCGAGCGGCTCCCACAGCCGGTGCACCGTGCCCTCGCCCACCTCGCAGATCAACTCCTTGATGTCCGCAGCCTTGATGCCGCGCGCCGCGAGCCGCCGCGCACAATCGATGTAGGGGTGGGTCATGGTTCCGCAGGGATAGAGCTTGAAGGCGAGCGTCTCCGCCACCCAGCGCGTGCCGAAATCGCCGACCAGGAGGTCGTAATTGCCCTGCGTGGTGCGGGCGAAACCATGAAAGAGCCCGTGGGTGCCTTCGAAAACGGTGCGCGGGCCGTTGAAGCCGCTGCGCGCCAGCAGCGCCGCGCGCAGGCCGGACTGCGCCGCCCAGCCCGCATGCATGCGCTTGGTCCAGGCGCCCTCGGCCAGATATTCGATGATGCCGGCCGCCATGCTGCCCGCGATGCCGAGCGCGTCGATCATCTGGCGGCGATTGAGCCGCAGCGCGGCGCCGACGCCGGCGGCGGCCGCCATGGCGCCGAACACCGCGGTCGGATGAAACCCGGCCTTGTGCACCAGCTTCGGCGTCACCAGGCCGAGCCGGCACATCGTCTCGACGCCAACCGCGATACCGACCAGGGCGGCGGCGCCGTCGGGATGGTGGCGCTCGCAGGCCGCGAGCACGGCCGGAACGATCACCGCGCCGGCATGCACCGGCCCGCCCTCGAAGGTGTCGTCGAAATCCTCGCCATGGGCGGCCGTGCCATTGACGAAGGCGGCGCCGGCCGCGCTCAGCGTGCGGGCGTGCCCGATCGCGCTGCACGGCCCGTCGTCGTCGCAGCCCGCGAGCGCGCTTTTGACGTAATCCTGGTTGCGCGCCGTCAGGCAGAGCCCGATCACGTCGACCGCCAGGTCCTCGCATTTCTGCCGCATCGCCGCCGGCAGGCGCTCGGGCGCGAGCGGCAGGATGCGGTCGACCAGCTTTTCGGCGACGGAGACATCCGGAACGTGGGCGGGCATGGAATCTTTCGGGTTGGAAATTTCAATTGTTGCGCAACCGGACGGCGCCGCCGAAACCGGGCATCCGGTTGATCAGCACCACGACCGCGAAGGTGACGATGAGCATGATCAGGCCGAGCACCGCGATGGCGCCGAGGTCGCCGCTCTCGTTGAGGTCGAAGATCAGCACCGAGATCACCTTGGTTTCCGAGGTGAACAGCATGATGGCGGCGGAAAGCTCGCGGATGACGCCGACGAAGATGAAGCACCA
>DATBBS010000445.1:0-11267 GCA_036270895.1 Xanthobacteraceae bacterium | reverse complement strand
ACCAATCCGGCCTTTGCGGGCACCTATGACTACGGTGGCAAGATGCCGATCGCCGAGCTTTTCCCCCAATTCCTCGACGCAATGCCGGACGGCGGCGTCATCATGTGTCACCCGGGGCGGATCGACGACGAGCTCGCACGGCTCGATCCGCTCACCGACTTGCGAGAGCAGGAATATGCCTATCTGGCGGGCGACGAATTCGCCGCCTTGCTGCGCCAGCAAGGCGTGGCGCTGGCCTGAACCCTGCGGCGGAGCGCCGCATCCCGCCGGCGCGCTGTCATCCTTCCGCCTCCCGGCGGCGCTATCCACCTCTCTTCAGGCGCCGAGCCTGTGTGCCGGCGCCGACACCGGAGGACCCGTCCGATGACCCCGCAGGAACGTCAGCTCGTCGCCGAGCTTTTCGACCGCCTCGCCACCCTCGAGCCGGAACCCCGCGACCCGGACGCCGAGCGCGTCATCGCCGAGGGATTCAGGCGCGCTCCGCACGCCGCCTACGCGCTGGTGCAGACCGTCCTGGTGCAGGACGAAGCCCTCAAGCGCGCCAACGCCCGCATCGAAGAGTTGCAAGGCATGGGTGCCGAGGAGGCGCCACGCCAGGGCGGCTTCCTCGACAACATGCGCGACACCCTGCTCGGACGGGACGAACGGCGCGGCTCGGTGCCTTCGGTGCGCACCGGCGGGCTCGGCAGCAGCGGGGTATGGGGACCCGGCCCGGCAGCCGGCGCTGGCGCGCCCCCGATGGGCAGCCAGCCGATGGGACCGGGCATGGGCGGCTCGCCCATGGGTCCGGGCATGGGTGCCGCACCCATGGGTCCGGGAGCGCCGGGATTTGGCGGCGGCTCGTTCCTCGGCACGGCGGCGGCATCGGCGGCGGGCGCGATCGGCGGCGCGATGATGCTCAACGGCATCCGCTCGATGTTCGGCCATTCGCCCGGCACCACGGGTGGCGCGAGCGCCTTTGGGTCAGGCGCGGACTCGCCCTGGGGCGGCAGCGCCGCGAACAGCGATCTCGCACGCCAGGCCGGCCTCGACAATATCGGTGGCGACAAGTCCGGCGGGGGCACCGGCGAGCGCCATGCCGGCCTGTTTGGTGGCGACGATCACGACGACCCCGAAAACAGCGGCGGCTTCGACGATGATACCGACGTGGCCGGCGATTGGGACGACGGGGATTCGGACAACGCCTAGAACCCTATCGCGCCGGTGATTGAGCTGGCGGGCCGATCTTGCTAGGCTGAGATGAAGCGAAACAGGTGACGTGAGGGCGCGCGAGCGTTCAGCCGCGAGACGCCCCGGGGGGACGTCATGCGAATCATCTCGCTCCAGGCCGGTCTGGTCGCCTGCTCTATTGGTATCGCCACGCTCGCGCCCTCGGCGCTGGCCGAAAGCTCCGATTTCCACATCGCCCGCCAACCCGGCATCGTCTATCTGCAAGCCGTGCTGATGGAGGAGAAAAAGCTCGTCGAGAAGCACGCGAAGTCGCTCGGCATTCCCGACCTCAAGACGCAATGGTCGATCATCACCAGCGGCGGCGTCATGACCGAAGCGGTGATCTCCGGCAGCATCGACGTCGCGATCACCGGGGTCTCCAACATGCTCCTGCTGTGGGGCCGCAACGGCTCGGTCAAATCGGTGGCGGGCGTCGCCGGCACGCCATTCCTGCTGCTCACCCGCAACCCCGGCGTCAAGACGCTCAAGGATTTCGGACCGGATGACCGGATCGCGGTGCCGACGATCCGCGTCTCAATGCAGGCGATGATCCTGGGCATGGCGCTGGAGCAGACCTTCGGATCGGGCGCCTACGGCAAGCTCGACACCAACCAGGTGCAGATCGGACACCCCGACGCGCTGCAGGCGCTGCTCAACCCGCGGCACGAGATCAACAGCCATTTCTCGATTCCGCCTTATCAGGACATCGCGCTCAAGTCGCCGGACGTCCATGTCGTGCTCAATTCAACCGACGTGCTCGGCGGGCCGGCGACCATCACCAATGCCTGGGCGACGCAGAAATTCGTCGATGCCAATCCGCTGAAAACCCAGGCCTTGGTCGCGGCGATCGACGAGGCGAGCGATATGATCGCCAAGGATCCGAAGATGGCCGCCGAGATCTATCTCGGCGTAACCAAGGAGAAGATCTCCGTGCAGGAGCTCGTGGAGCTGCTGAAATCCCCCGGCGCAATCTTCTCGGCCACTCCTCAGCGCAGCATGCTGTGGGCCGACTACATGTATCGGATCGGCTTGATAAAGACCAAGCCGGCAAGCTGGAAAGAGTTTTTCTTCGGCAACATCCACGACCGGGCAGGAAGCTGAGTGAAGCTTCCGACCGGGATCCGGTCAGATCACGATCACGCGGGTGCCGACCTTGACCCGCTCGTAGAGATCGATCACGTCTTCGTTGCGCATGCGAATGCAGCCCGACGACACCGCCGTGCCGATCGTCCAGGGCTCGTTGGATCCGTGTATGCGGTAGAGCGTCGAGCCGAGATACATCGCGCGCGCGCCGAGCGGGTTTTCCGGGCCGCCCGCCATGAAGGTCGGCAGATCAGGGCGGCGCCGGAGCATCTCGACCGGCGGACGCCAGTCCGGCCATTCGCGCTTCGCGCTGACTTCCTTCACGCCCGACCAGGTGAACCCCGGACGCCCCACGCCGATGCCGTAGCGCCGCGCCGTCCCGTCGCCTTGCACCAGGAACAGATAGTAATGCGGGGTGTCGATGATGATGGTGCCGGCTTTTTCGGGACCCTCATAGGCAACGGTTTGCGGCAGGAATCTCGAATCCATTTGCGACCGCACCATCGGGTCGCGTGCCGCGTAGGGCTCGCCGCGATAGCTCGGTGCGTAGCGCGATCGCGGCTCGCCGCCGCCGAACAGGAATTCGAAGAAGCCACCGCCCATGTTCGATTGCGCGGCGGCGACCCGGATCGGAGCGGCCGTGCCGTCCGCATAGCTTTCGGCGTCGAGCCGCAGTGGTTCGGCGAATGCCGGCAGCATGAGGAAGGTGCTCGTCACGAGCGCGGAAAGGAAAACGCGGGACATGGCATGTGCTCTGTACTGATGGTCGCTCGGCCTTGCGCCCCACTACAGATCGAAATCTCAACCGATCGGTTAATAACGATCGCTTAGCCATAAGGGCCGCGCCGCAACGGCGCTGTTCGCGTTCGCATGGTTTATTTTGCGTCAAGGCCGATGGTTAACATACTGCGGGCACGCCCGGACTTTTCGTTGCGGGCCGGCGCAGCGAAACTGCGCGTTAATGTCGGACGGCTATGAAAGTGACAGAAATTGGGGGCTTTGGGATTCCGTTATGACGCCGCAACGCAAAGTTTTTCGCATCGAGCAGAGCGAGCAGGAAGGCGTGCCCGAGCCGGGCGCCGAAGGAGCTGCCGTCGCGTATGATCCGATGCCCGATTCGACGCCGGATCCGAAGCCGGAACTCAGCGCGGCGCAGCGTCACCATGAGCTGATCGCCGAGATCAAGGCGTTGCGTGCGCTGGTCGAGCCGAAGGAAGAGGCGCAGCGCATCCTCGAAACCTATCAGGCGCAGCTCGCCGAGATGCAGAAGCTCAAGGGCGAGCTCGTCATCATCCACAATGCGATCTGCCGGACCAAGCAGGAGATCGCAACGCTTCACGTCACCGGATTCCACGGCGAGAGCATGTCGCGGATGACGCACGAGCTCGATGCGGTCGTCTCCGGCACCGAGCAGGCGACGCAAACCATCCTGAACATGGTCGAGGATATCGATCAGTTCGCCACAACCCTGATCGAATCCGCGCCGAACGCGGCGGAGCAGGAGATCGGCCGCTCGATCCAGGAGCGCGTCGTGAAGGTGTTCGAGGCCTGTAACTTCCAGGACATCACGGGCCAGCGCATTTCCAAGGTCGTCGGCACGTGGAAATTCATCGAGAACCACGTCGACCAGATGATGAATATCTGGGGCGGGATGGAGGCGTTCAAGGAATTCCTCCCCGAGACGCCGCCGGAGCGCCAGGGCGACGCCGCGCTGCTCAACGGGCCGAAGCTGGAAGAAGACGTCGGTCACGTCTCGCAGGACGACATCGACGCGCTGTTCCCCTGAGCATCACGCCGGCCGGCGGATCATCACGAAACAGGCCAAAGCGGCGAGCGCGAAACCGGCCACGACCGAAAGCGCGGCCGCGTCGGAAAGACGCTCGGCGATGAAGGCGAGCACCAGCGGCGCCGCCGATTGCATCACCAGCCACGGGCCGGCGATACGCCCGATCAGGCGGCCATAGCCGGCGGGTCCGAACAGCACGAGCGGCACGGTGCCGCGCGCGATGGTGACGAGTCCGTTGGCGACCCCGAACATGACCGCGAAGGCGGCCGCGACCGGCGCCGAGATGCCGGCGATCCCCAGCACGATGAAGGCGCATACGATCAGGCCGAAGGCCGCGCGCGCGAGATTGAGCGGATGGGCGCCGCCCGCGAATGCGAATTCGCACAGGCGCGACGTGACCTGCGCCGGCCCGAACAGCGCCCCGATCAGCACCACGGTCGCCGGATCGATGCCGGCGCGGCCGAAAATCGCCAGCAGATGGGCCGAAAGGCCGGACGGCACGAAGGCGTAAGCCGCAAATCCGATCGCGACCAGCCAGAAAGGCAGCCCGCGTGCCGGCAGATGCACCGGCGGCGGCGCCCCGGTCACGGGCGGCAAGGCCTGCGGATCGTGCCGCTCGCGCGGCAACGCCAAGGCGTGCAGCGGCGCCGCCACCAGGGCGAGCAGAGCCGCGTAGACCAGGTAGGTTCCGCGCCAGCCGCAAGCCTCGAGCAGCACATGCGTCGCCGGCCAGCTCACCGTCGACGCAAGCCCGCCCATGAAGGTGAGCACCGTGATCGGCCGGCGCGCTGCGGCGCCAAAAATCCGCCCGAGCGTCGCGAAGGCCGGATCATAGAGCGAGGCCGCCATGGCGGCGCCGATCACGACCCAGGCCGCCAGATAGGCCACCGGATGGGCGGCGAGAACGAGCGCGACCAGGCCGGCCGCCCCGGCGAGCGAACCCACGGTCATGACCACATGACCGCCATGGCGATCGATCATGCGCCCGACCGTCGGCGCGATCAGCCCGGCCGCCAGCAGGCCGACCGACAACCCGCTCATCGCAAAGGCGAGCGACCAGCCGTGCGCGGCCGCGATCGGCGGCACCGTCAAGACCGGCGGATAGAACAAGGTGCCCCAGGCGAGGATCTGGGTCACGCCAAGGACCGGAACCGCACGCCAGGGTCCGAAGAGGAAGTCGCGCGGGTAGGGCATGGGGGAATGGCGAATGGTGAATGGTGAGGAGTGAACAGTGGAGGAGCACTCTCGACCTGCAGGGCGCTATGCGCAACTTCCTATCCGCTATTCGCCACTTCCTCTCCCCTCACACCTGCTTCGCCATCGCGGTCGCGGACGCCGAGGCCGAGCATAAGCGGACGAATTGCGCGCTGGTGGCGATCGCAGGCGGCACACCATCGCGACCGCAGGGCGCATAGCCGAGCCTGGCGAAGAAGGGGGCGTTGTCATCGGCCACAAGATAGATCGCGCGGGCGCCGCGCGCGCGCGCCTCGGTTTCCATCTTGGCCACCATCGCGGTGCCGATCCCGCGCCGGCGAACCGGCGGCAACGTCACCAGCGAGCGCAACAGCGCGTCCTGACCGAAGATCTCGATGCCCGCGAAGCCGGCCGGCACGTCGTCGCTTTCGAAACGCCAGAACAGAAGGTCGGGGTCGTCCACGTCATCCGCCGGAAGCCCGACCCGCGCGAGCGACGCCTTGAGGCCGTCGCGCTCCCAGTCCGCGAGCGGTTGCGCGAAGATGCGCGCCCCTTGCGGCTCCATCAGATCGCCTTGGCGCTGGATCGAATCATCGGCGCACACTTGCTTGGAGCATGATCGGTCCGAAAAGTCCGCATCGGTAATCGTTTCGAAGGGTGTGCGAACTTCGGGCTCGCGGCACTAGAGAATTTCCTTGAGGCGTTCGGGCGGACGGCAGAGCCGCGTTCCCTTGGCGGTTCGCACCACCGGCCGCTCGATCAGGATCGGATGCGCGTGCATCGCGGCGACCAGCGCCGCGTCGGTCAGCTTGCCGTCGTCGAGGCCGAGATCGTCATAGGGCGTGCCGCGCCGGCGCAGGAGATCGCGCGGCTTGCTCGCCATCTCGCCAAGGGCGGATTTGATCTCGGCGACGCTCGGCGGCGTATTCACATAATCGACGATGGTCGGCTCGATGCCGGAGGCACGGATCATCTCCAGAACCTTGCGCGAGGTGCCGCATTTCGGATTGTGCCAGATGGTGACGCGTCGCGCGGCCATGATCGGGGATCGGGCGCTAGCCGCGCTTTGGCGCGGGCGTGCCGGGCGCCGGGCAACGCACCAGCACCATGGTGCCGTAGCGGCTGGCGACTTCCGGATCCATCCACTTGAGCACGAGCACGCGTCCGTCGAAGGATACCACCTCGCGATCATCGGTCGCGCCGGCCTCCGGCCCCGGACCGATATAGGTCTTGCCGTCCTGGCTGGCCTTGATGGTCATGTCCTGCACCTTGGGACTGTCATGGCCGAGCATTGCGACGCCGGTCGAGCTGCGATTGATCACATAGGCCTGCGCGCATTGACCGCGGGCCGCGGCCTCGGTGCGCGGCCGATCCTCGGGCTTGTGGAATGCGGCGATGCCCCAGCGTCCGACGATGTCCTCGGCGGCGACGCCCGGCCGCGGCGCCGGGCCGGACGCGACCGGCGGCGGGGGTTGCGAATCGCCCCAGTTGGAAAACGACCCCGAGTTCCCTGTACACCCCGCGAGGGCGGATCCGGCGATCACGATCGCGGGCCAAACACGCGAGAACGAACCGGCCATGGTTACTCCTCCGATCATCGACTCGATAGTGCGGCCCCGACATGGCGGGGAGAAGGCAGGGATCGGACCTGTCGGCTGTCTGATGGCCCCCACGATATGGCAAAAAGCCTCTCACTTCCACTGCCGCGCAAGGGAATCTGCGTTGGGGCGACGCCGGATCGGCGCAGGCTGCGCGCCATGCCGCGTTGGCGGCCACGGCCCGCCGGCCCGGCACCGGCGCGCCACCGCCGGCTCACCGCCTCGGGGCCTTGGGCGCCGTCGGCAGATCGCCTTCCTTGATGTTCATGGCGTGGATGTCCTGCGGATCGGCAAAATCATAATCGCTCTTGAAGCCGGCCGCGTGAATGCCGGCGACCGCCGCGAGGTCGTCCATCTCGTTGACGTCACCCGTGACCCCGACCGCGCCGACCACCTCGCCGAGCGCGTCGCGGATGAGCTGGCCGCCGCCTTCGAGGAACATCGGACCGTCCGCGAGCTGCTGCAGGTTGTCCATGAAGATCGGCTTCTCGCGCGACTTCTGCAGCACAAGGCGCGACGAGCGGCCGAGCGACAGCGCCGCATAGGCCTTGCCCTGGGCGATCTCGAAGCGGAGCATCGAGCAACCGTCCTGCTTCAAGGCCGCCTTCACGCGCCCGCCGGCGTCGAGCACCACCGCGGTCAGCGGTCGCAGCTTGCGTTCCGCGGCCGCCGCAAAGGTCCCGTTGATGAGCTTCATAGCCTCATCGAGGCTGATCGCGCGCATCCGCAATTCTCCTGTCCGTGTCAGTGTGCCGCCTTCACCGACATATTCGTTGGATTTGCACCCGAGTGCGCCGGCGTGTCGCGCCGAGGCGTGTGCTATGTATGATAGCTGACGCAAGCGGGGCAACCGCGAAGATCGAGGAGCCAAGCCGATGCCGGCTGGAAATGGACCCAAGGCCGCCGCGCTGGCGCTGCTGGCCGCGCTCGCCTGTGCGCCCGCGACGGGACGCACGGCCGAGCTGACGCAGCTGCGCGTCAACGCCTTCCCCAACGCCAAGGCGCTGCCGCTCCATGCCGGCATCGCGATGGGCATCTTCGCCCGGCATGGGCTCGATCTGCAGCTCCAGCTCACCGAGAATTCGCGCAGCCAGCGCGACGGCCTGGCGGCCGGGCATTTCGACATCGCGCAGGCGGCGCTCGACAATGCGGTGGCAATGATCGAGGTGGCCAAGCAGGACGTGGTGATCGTCTCCGGCGGCGACAGCGGCATGAACGATTTCATCGTCCAGCCGGAAATCGCCTCTTTCGCCGACCTCAAGGGCCGCACGGTCATCGTCGACGCCCCTGACACCGCCTACGCGCTGCAGGCCAAGAAGATCCTGCTGAAATACGGCCTGCACGAGGGCGCCGACTACACCGTCAAGCCGGTCGGCGCCGTCGTCTACCGCTACAAGGCGCTGATCGAGGACAAGAGCAATGCGGGCGGCATCCTCAACCTGCCGTTCAACCTGCAGGCGGAGGAGCAGGGATTGAGGAGCCTCGGACGCGTCATCGACCTCCTCGGCCCCTATCAGGCGGCCGGCGCCTTTGCGATGCGCGCCTGGGCGCGCGAGCATGCCGACACGATGGAGCGTTATCTCGCGGCCTATGTCGAATCGCTGCGCTTCGTGCGCGATCCGGCCAACAAGGCCGCGAATTTGGCGCTGCTCGAGCAGAAGCTCAAGCTCTCGCCCGCGACAGCCGAAAAGACCTATGCGCAATTGCTCGATCCCGGGTTCGGCTTCACGCCCGACGCCAGATTCGACGCGCAGGGCTTTCGCAACATGCTGGCGCTGCGCGCCGAGGTCGAGCGCAAGCCGGACGCCGAGCCGCCGGCGCCGGAGAAATATGTCGACCTCGGCTACTACGAGCGGGCGATGAAGAAGCTGGGTCCGTAGGGTGGGTCAGGCGCGCGACCTGCGCGCGCCGTAACCCACCGGCGGAGTCGGCGTTGGCGATTGAGCCAGTGGGTTTCGCTTCGCTCAACCCACCCTACGTGCTAGCTCCCGAACACGTCCTTGAAGAAGCGCGCCATCGCGGCCTTCGACTGTGCGTCGGCGCGCTCCTCGTCGGCGTTCTTCGGGGTCGAGAAGCCATGCTTGGTGCCGCTGTAGAGCTCGAGCTGCCAGCCGATTTTTGCGTCGCGCAGGTCCTGGATCAGGGTGTTGACCTCGCTCAGCGGCGCGACCGGATCCTCGGCGCCGTGCAGGATCAGAATGCGGCCGTGAATGTTCTTCGCCGCGTCGTGCTGGAAATTGCGGAAGCTGCCGTGGATCGTGACGGTGCCGACGATCGGCGCGCCGGTCTCGGCGAGCTCCACCGCCGTGGTGCCGCCGAAGCAGTAGCCGAGCACGGCGATCTTCGCCGTGTCGACCATCGGGTTGTTGCGCAGGATGTCGAAGCCGGCCTGGGCGCGCGCCCGCATCAGCGGCCGGTCGTTGTTGAACCTGGTCGACTGCGCGACCTCATCCTCGGTCTTTTGCGGAACGACGCCGAAGATGTCCGGCGCGAACACGACGTAGCCGAGCCGCGCCACCATCTCGGCGTTCTTCAGCGTCAATGCCGACATGCCGTCGCGCCGGTGCACCAGCAACACGCCGGGGCGCCTGTCCTTGCTGGCGTCGTCATAGGCGAGGTAGCCGCGCAGCGCGGTGTCGCCCTGCCGGTAGTCGATCCATTCGGTCTTGACTTCGGCGCGCACAGGCCCGACCGCAATCGCCACCGCAAGCACAGTACAGAGACCGGCTATCGTCCGCAGATCTTTCATTGTTTCCTCCCGGCTGCACTCCGCCAGTTTTGCCCGTCAAGGCCACCCGGTCCAGATGGTGGAGCGCCGGACCCGCGATCCGGCGGCCGCCGCGCGGCGCGCCTTGACACCCTAGCCGTCAGGCTTTATCTCCGCGGCCAGCCGGCTGGCACTCCGTAACCTCGAGTGCTAACCGCCCTCCAGATCGAGCGTTTCAGTCCACCACGGCCGCGTTGCGGCGACGAGGAAACCATGGCGAAAACAAAGTTCCGTCCCTTGCACGACCGGGTGGTCGTGCGTCGCATCGAAGCCGACACGAAGACCGCCGGCGGCATCATCATTCCCGATTCCGCCCAGGAGAAGCCGCAGCAGGGCGAGATCGTCGCGGTCGGCCCGGGCGGGCGCGACGAGGCCGGCAAGCTCATTCCGATCGACCTCAAGGTCGGCGACAAGGTGCTGTTCGGCAAGTGGTCCGGCACCGAGGTCAAGCTCGACGCCCAGGAACTCCTGATCATGAAGGAGTCCGACATCATGGGCGTGGTCGCCTGAAATAACGGCCCTCGTCCTGAGACGCACGCGCGTTGGCGCGTGCGTCGCGAAGGACGGGCGGCATCATCGGCCTCATCCTTCCGCCTTCGCCCTGCGGGCTACGGCGGACAAGTCGAGACGCCCGCCGAAGCTTTAGCGAAGGCGCGTCCCCTCGGGGTGAGCGGAGAGATTTCACACGGAGCAAACCAAAATGGCCGCTAAAGACGTTCGTTTTTCCGCCGACGCGCGCGACAAGATGCTGCGCGGCGTCGAAATTCTCGCCAATGCCGTAAAGGTCACGCTCGGCCCCAAGGGCCGCAACGTCATCCTCGACAAGAGCTTCGGCGCCCCGCGCATCACCAAGGACGGCGTGACGGTGGCCAAGGAGATCGAGCTCGAGGACAAGTTCGAGAACATGGGCGCCCAGATGGTGCGCGAGGTCGCGTCCAAGACCAATGACCGTGCCGGCGACGGCACCACCACGGCGACCGTGCTCGCCGCCGCGATCGTGCGCGAGGGCGCCAAGTCGGTGGCGGCCGGCATGAATCCGATGGATCTCAAGCGCGGCATCGACGTGGCGGTCGCCGCGGTGGTCAAGGACATCGAGAAGCGCGCCAAGAAGGTCGGCTCGTCGGCCGAGGTCGCCCAGGTCGGCACCATCTCGTCGAACGGCGACACCAATATCGGCAAGATGATCGCCCAGGCGATGCAGAAGGTCGGCAACGAGGGCGTCATCACGGTCGAAGAGGCGAAGTCGCTCGACACCGACGTCGAGATCGTCGAGGGCATGCAGTTCGACCGCGGCTATCTCTCGCCCTACTTCATCACCAACGCCGAAAAGATGGTGGCCGAGATGGAGGACGCCTATATCCTGCTGCACGAGAAGAAGCTCTCGGGCCTGCAAGCCATGCTGCCGGTGCTCGAGGCGGTGGTGCAGTCGGGCCGGCCGCTGGTGATCGTCGCCGAGGACGTCGAAGGCGAGGCGCTGGCGACGCTGGTAGTCAATAAGCTGCGCGGCGGCCTCAAGGTCGCGGCCGTCAAGGCGCCGGGCTTCGGCGATCGCCGCAAGGCCATGCTCGAGGATATCGCGACCCTGACCGGCGGCCAGGTCATCTCGGAGGATCTCGGCATCAAGCTCGAG
>DATBBS010000444.1:0-7305 GCA_036270895.1 Xanthobacteraceae bacterium | reverse complement strand
CAGCACGTCATCCTTGAGCACGCGGCCGCGCGGCACGTCACGCGTCTGCGCCTCGCGCTCGCGCCAGGCCGCGATCTCCATCAGGACGGCCAGCTCCTTGGGCTTGCGCACGCGGGTCTTGAGGCGTTCCCAGGCGGACTCGGGGTCGGCCCGGTAGGTCTCGGGCGAGGTGAGGATCTCCATCTCCTCGCCCACCCAGTCGGTGCGGCCGCGTTTGGCGAGATCCGCCGACAGCGCCAGATAGACGTCGCGCAAATGGGTGACGTCCGAGATCGCGTAGGTGACCTGGGCCGGGCTCAACGGCCGGCGCGACCAGTCGGTGAAGCGGTGCGACTTGTCGAGCGTGTCTCCGGTGATGCGCTGGACCAGCTGGTCATAGGAGATCGAATCGCCATAGCCGAGCACCATGGCGGCGACCTGGGTATCGAAGATCGGATGGGGGACGAGGTTGGCCTGATGCCAGACGATCTCGATATCCTGGCGGGCGGCGTGGAAGACCTTGAGCACGCGCTCGTTCGCCATCAAGCCGTAGAAGGGTTTCAGGTCGAGGCCGTCCGCCAGCGTGTCGATCACGACGGCCTCGTCGGTGCTCGCGATCTGCGCCACGCAGAGCAACGGATAATAGGTGGTTTCGCGCAGGAATTCGGTATCGACGGTCACGAAGGGATGGCGCGCCAGCCGGTCGCAGGCGTCCGCCAGATCGCGCGTTGTGGTAATCAGGTCCATGCGGGATTTATTAGCGGAGTCGGGCGGCCCTGTCGCGCGTCGAAAACCGGGATATCATCGCGTAAATCCGGGGCATCGCGGCCTTCGCGAGGGGTCATTCAGGGTCGGACAATGCGGCATGCCCTTGTATTGATGATCGTGGGCCTGTTGTCCACCGCTCTCGCGGCGCGCGAGATCGGGGACGCCACGGGGCGGCGAATCCCGGTTCCCGACCGTGTGACGCGCGTCATGGCGGCGGGGCCGACCGCCGCGGTGGTCCTTTACGTGCTGGCGCCCGATCTGATGGTCGGCTGGCCGAGCGCGCCGCGGCCCAACGAGCGCGAATTCATCCGTCCCGCCGCCCGGGATCTGCCCGAGTTCGGCCGGCTGACGGGGCGCGGCGACACCGCCAATGTCGAGGTGGTGCTCAAGGCGCGGCCGGACCTGATTTTCGACTTCGGCTCGGTCACCCCCACCTTCGCGTCGCTGGCGGCGCGTGTGCAAGAGCAGACCGGCATCCCTTATCTGCTGATCGACGGCCACCTCGACCACACGGCGGTCTCGGTCCGCGCGCTCGGCGGCGTCCTCGGCGTGGCCGACCGCGCCGAGGCGATCGCGCGCTATGTGGAGGACACCGAGCGGCTGATCGACGAGCGGCTCAAGGACGTGCCGGCCCGCCGCCGGGTCTATCTCGCCCGCGAGCCCAACGGGCTGGAGACGGGGCTCGCCGGCTCGATCAACACCGAGATCATCGAAAGGGCGGGAGGCATCAACGTCGCCGAGCGCGGATCGGGGCGCGGCGGCATCGCCAATGTGTCGATCGAGCAGGTGCTGGCCTGGGCGCCGGACACGATCATCACCTGGGACCCCAATTTCTTCGCGAGCTACGCGTCCGATCCGACCTGGGGCGCCGTCCCGGCCGTGCAGGCCAAGCGGGTCTTTCTCGCGCCGCGCCTGCCGTTCGGCTGGATCGACGCGCCGCCCTCGATCAATCGCATCATCGGGCTGCGCTGGATCGCCGGGCTGCTCTATCCGGAAAAATTCCCCGAGGACATCCGCGCCATCGCGCGCGAATTCATCACGCTTTTCTATCAGGTCGACGTCAACGACAGCCAGCTCGACCGCATCCTGGCCGGGGCGCAACCCGGCACCAGGGGGCGGTGAGCTGATGCGACAGGGCGCGTTCGTGCTGCTGCTGGGCGCCCTTGTGGCGGCGCTCCTGTTGGGGCTCGCGGTCGGTCCCTATCCGCTCGGTCTCGATGACGTGCTCCATGCCGCGGCGCGCGCCTTCGGGGTCGACCCTGGGGCGCCCACGCCGGGCGAGATCGTGTTCGGCCGGGTGCGCCTGCCGCGGGTGGCCGCCGGCATGCTGGTGGGCGCCGCGCTCGCCGGCGCCGGCACCACCTATCAGACCCTGTTTCGCAATCCGCTGGTGTCGCCCGACATCCTCGGCGTCGCCACCGGCGCCGGCCTCGGGGCGGTCGCCGGCATTTTGCTGTCGCTGCCGGTCGCCGGCATCCAGGGCCTGGCCTTTGTGGGCGGGCTTGCGACGGTGGGGTTGGTCTATGTCATCGCAGCCGCGTTGCGCGGCCATGACCGCACCCTCGTGCTGGTGCTCGGCGGCGTGGTGGTGGGCGCGCTCGCCGGCGCCTGCATCTCGCTCGTCAAGATTCTGGCCGACCCCTATGACCAGCTGCCGGCGATCACCTTCTGGCTGCTCGGCAGTCTCGCGGGCGTGAAGCTCGCCGATCTGGCGACCGTCGCCCCGCTGGTGCTCGCCGGCCTGGTGCCGCTGGTGCTTTTCCGCTGGCGCATCGGGGTGCTGTCGCTCGGCGACGACGAGGCGCGCTCGCTCGGCGTCGACGTCTTTCGGCTGCGCGCCCTGGTGATCGGCGCCGCGACCCTGATGACCGCGAGCGTGGTCGCGGTCTCCGGCGTGATCGGCTGGGTCGGGCTGATGATTCCTCATATCGCCCGCATGCTGGTCGGGCCGAATTTCTCCCGCCTGCTGCCGGCTTCGATGCTGCTCGGCGCGTCCTTCATGCTGATCGTCGACGCCGCGGCGCGCAGCATCGCCCGCGTCGAGACGCCGCTCGGGATTCTCACCGCGGTGCTCGGCGCGCCCTTCTTCCTGTGGCTGCTCGCGCGCGGCCGGCGGACATGGGGCTAGGGTGGGGCGAGGGCAAATGGCGGCGGTCATGCGGCTCGAGGCGCGCGGTCTGTCCATCGGCTACCCCGGCCATCTGGTCGGCAGCGACATTTCGCTGTCGCTGGGGCCGGGCGAGGTGCTGTGCCTGCTCGGCCCCAACGGGGCCGGCAAGACCACGCTGTTTCGCACCTTGCTGGGACTTCAGCCGCCGCTCGGCGGCGCGGTGCTGATCGATGGCGCGCCGCTCGCCGCGCTGCGGCCGGCCGAGATCGCGCGCCAGCTTGCCTATGTGCCGCAGGCGCATGTGACCGAGTTTTCCTATTCGGTGCTCGACGTGGTGTTGATGGGGCGCACCGCGCGGCTCAAGCCGTTTTCCAGCCCGGGCGCCGCCGACGAGCGCCTCGCGCTGGAGAAGCTGGCCGGGCTCGGCATCGCCGACCTCGCGGCGCAGGATTACACCCGCATTTCCGGCGGCCAGCGCCAGCTCGCCCTGATCGCCCGTGCGCTGGCCCAGGAGACGCCGATCCTGGTGCTGGATGAGCCGACCGCGAGCCTGGATTTCGGCAACCAGGCGCTGGTGCTGGGACGCATCCGCGACCTCGCGCGCCAGGGTTTCGGGATCGTGCTCTCGACCCACGATCCCGATCATGCGCTGCTGGTCTCCAGCCGCGTGGCCATTATCGCCGACGGCGGGTTGCGCGCGATCGGGTCGCCCGACGCGGTGGTGACCGGCAAGATGCTGTCGGCGATCTACCGCACCGAGGTGCTGGTGGAAGAGACGCCCTCCGGCCGGCGCGTCTGCGTGCCGGCATGGGAAACGGCCGCGCCGGCCGGGCAGAGACCCGCCGGGCCGGCGTGATCGCGACATTTTGATCGGCGCCGGCTTCGAAGCGTCAAATGGTCGTATCGTGAAATCCTCGGCGAGCCCGCATGGAGGAGCTGCGAGCGAACCAGGGAGCGGCAAATGAGCGGGGCTTTCGGGGCATGGCGGCCGACGATGACGGCTGCGCTGATCTGGCTGGCCGGAGCCCTTCCGGCGACCGCCGACGAGGCCCGCGTTCGGGTCAACATTTTCGCCGGCCCGCAAAACGTCGGGCTGCTGGTCGCCCAGGAAAAAGGATTCTTCGCGAAGCGCGGATTGTCGGTCGAGATCCAGATCACGCCGGGCTCGCGGGTCCAGCGCGATGGGTTGATCAACGGCAGTTTCGAGATCGCGCAATCGGCCGTCGACAACGCCGTCGCGCTGGTCGAGCACGAGAATGCGGACGTGATCATCGTGGCGGGTGGCAGCAACGGGATGCTCGAGCTCGTGGTCCGGCCGGAGATCAACTCCTACGAGGACATCCGCCACAAGGGTGTGGTGGTGGACGCCCCCGACACCGCCTACGGGCTGATCCTCTACAAGCTGCTTGCACTTAAAGGCCTCCGGAAAGGCGATTACACGGTCATTCCGGGCGGCGCGTGCCCGCAACGCCGGGCCGCCTTGCAGCCCGACGGTGGCGCCGTGGCGGCCATGCTGAACCCGCCCTGCAACCTGCTCGTCGCCAAGGAGGGATACAGAAGCTTCGGGCGCGCGATCGACATGATCGGTCCTTATCTGGCGGACGGCATCTGGGTCATGCGGCCCTGGGCGCAACGCAATGGCGAAACGCTCGTGAGATACTTGCAGGCCGTCATCGAAGGCACCCGATGGGGATCGGATCCGGCCCACAAGGCCGAGGTGGTCGCCATCGTCGCGAAATACCTGAAATTCGATCCGGATATCGCCGCGGGAGCGGCCGAGGCCGCGGTTGGGGCGCAGGCCGGCGTTGCGCGGGATGCGCGCCTCGATCTCGCGGGATTCCGCAACACATTGAAGCTGCGCGCCGAGATCGCGGGCGGCGATCCCAATGTGAATCCCGAAAAATATCTCGACCTTTCCTACTATCAGCGCGCCTTGTCGGGGCTGTGACGGCGGGCCTTCACCGATTGCGTCATGGCCGGGCTTGTCCCGGCCATCCACGCCTTTGTTCTTGCTGATGTGTTAAGACGTGGATGCCCGCGACAAGCGCGGGCATGACGGAGCGCGTAGTTCGAATTGACCAGATCATGCGCTAGGGTGTCGGGCCGGCCGGCCCGAGCCCGGGCGCTTGCCCGCGCACGCGCGGCGCCAGGATGAAACCCCACGGGCTCGGCATCGGCCCGACCGGCACCTCGATCACCGTGGGGGTGTCGCGCCGCTTGAAGGCGCGCCGGAGCGCGGCGCGCAGCGCGGCCGGGCTTTTGGCGCGCTCCGCGGCGGCGCCAAAACTTTCCGCGAAGCGGACGAAATCCGGATCGGCGAGATCGCAGGCGATCAGGCGCTTGCCGTACTGGATTTCCTGGATGCGTCGCACATTGCCGAAGGCGCCGTCGTTGAACACGATCGTGGTCAGCGGGATGCGGTGCTGCATCGCGGTCGCGAGCTCGTTGGCGGTGAACATGAAGCCGCCATCGCCGTTGATCGAGACCACCGGCACGTCGGGTCGCGCGTGCTGCGCCCCGAGCGCGGTCGCAAAGCCCCAGCCGAGATTGTCCTGATAGCCGGGCGACAGAAAGGTGCGCGGCCGGTAGACCGGAAAGGCAAGGCGGGCCGCGAAACCGATCTGCGTCACCTCGTCGACGAAGATGCCGTCCTCCGGCAACTCGGCCCGGATGGCGTCGAGCCATGCGACCTGCGGGGGGAGGGCCTCTTCGAGCCGCCGGCGCCAGACGCCTTGGCGTTGCGCCATCTCGGCCTTGCGCGAGCGGCGCGCGAGGTTGTGCGCCGGCAGGGCGTCGATGAGCCGCCGCAGGATCGGCCCGGCGTCGCCGATGAGCGCGACCGCGGGCGCGCGCAACCGGCCCGGTTCTTTCGGATCGGCGTCGACATGGATCACCGCGAGATCGTCATCCATGCCCCATTGCCGATGCTGGACCAGCAGGCGGGTTCCGATCGCCAGCACCACATCTGTCTTGGCCCATAATTCGTGACCGAGCGGGAGCGTCACGCTGAGCGGATCGCGGCTGTCGAGCAGCCCGCGGCCGCGCCGGTAGCCCAGCACGGGGGCCTGCAGCATGGTGGACAACTCGGTCACCTCGCGGGCGGCGTCCTGCGCGCCGCCGCCGCAGATGATCATCGGGTTGCGCGCCGCACCCAGGCGCCTGGCGGCCGTCCGAATCGCGTCCTCGTCGATGGCGGGCTCGCGCGGCCGCAGCGGCGGTTGCGGCGTGACGGCGCCCGCTTTGCCCCAGACGTCGATCGCGCATTCGAGCGCGGCCGGGCCGCGCCGCCCGCTGCGCATGGCGCGCATCGCCTGCGCGACCAGGCGCGAAGCGGTTTGCGGGCTGCCGATGTGAGCCGAATGGTCGACCAGCCGGGCCACGATGCCGGCCTGGTCGCGCAGCTCATGCAGATGGCCGAGACCGCGGCCGATGTCCCCCTCGGGGATTTGGCCCACCAGGGCGAGCACCGGCGCGTTCATCGAATAGGCGGTCAGCAGGGCGGCGGCGCTGTTGAGCAGGCCCGGCCCCGGCACCACCGCATAGGCCTGAGGCCTGCCGGTTGCGAGCGCGGCGCCGAGCGCCATGTAGGCGGCACCCTGCTCATGGCGGGTATGGATGGTGCGGACGCGGTTCGAAGCCTTGAACAGGGCGTCGAACAGCTGGTCATTCTGCACGCCCGGCAACGCATAGACCGCGTCGATGCCGTGACCCGCCAGCGAGGCGACGGTCGCCTCCGCGGTCGTCATCCGCAAGGCCGGTTCGGATTTGGGGCGTCGGGTTTTGGCCATTTGACTGGGCATTCCGGGGCCGCAGGGGCGCCGCCGGTGCCGACTGTGCAGATCGCGGCCCCGCTGTCGAGAGGGGGCGGTTTCTTGACAAAGCCGGGAGGCCATGCACCTTCCCGCACGCCAGCGGCAGAGGCCTGACCTGCCGCCCCGAAAGGTCCGCCCATGCATCGATATCGCTCCGACACCTGCGGCGCGCTTCGCGCCAGCGACATCGGCAACGATGCGCGGCTTTCCGGCTGGTGCCATCGCATCCGCGACCATGGCGGCCTCTTGTTCATCGACCTGCGCGACCATTACGGCCTCACCCAGTGCGTCGCCGATCCGGATTCGCCGGCCTTCAAGATCGCCGAGAAGCTGCGGTCCGAATGGGTGGTGCGCATCGACGGCAAGGTGAGAAGGCGCCCCGACGGCACCGAGAACCCGGACCTGCCGACGGGCGCCATCGAGGTCTTCATCACCGCGATCGAGGTGCTCGGCGAGGCCGGCGAGCTGCCGTTGCCGGTGTTCGGCGAGCAGGAGTATCCCGAGGAGATCCGGCTCAAATACCGCTTCCTCGACCTGCGGCGCGAGCGCCTGCATCGCAACATCATGAAGCGCGGCGCGATCATCGATTCGATCCGCCGCCGCATGAAGGAGGGCGGCTTCTTCGAGTTCCAGACG
>DATBBS010000443.1:0-9223 GCA_036270895.1 Xanthobacteraceae bacterium | reverse complement strand
GAAGCCGGCCGGCGCCGTTCCGTCATAGGCGATGCCCTTGGCGCCGTTTTCCGAGAGCACGAAGCCGATCGAACGCCCCTGCTCCTCGACCAGGTGGGCGACCAGGCTGGCGGTGCGCGCCAATATCGGCACGCCTTTCATAGCGGCGAGCGGAAATCCGGCGTCGAGCAGAACGGCCGGGATCGCGCCCGAGATGTTGAGAATGAGGCGCTTGCCGGTCGCCTCATGGATCGCCGCCTCGGCGGCCCGGGCCGCCTTGACGTGCTGGCCCGCGCCGCCGATCTCGGCCGCGACCGCGAGCAGGCGGTCGACGCGCGGATCGCCGCCCTTGTGCAGCGGATGTCCGTAGCCCGGAAACGGCTGGCGGGCGGCGCGATATTCCTGCACGAGCGCGCTCGCGGCCGCCGCCAGGCCGCCCTCGGCGCGCTCGCACAGCCGGGCGAGGAACTTGCCCGCATTCTCGGCGCTGCCCAGGATGACCGAGCCGCAGCCCAGGATGCCGGCCGCGACCGCGCCCTGCACCGCGTCGGGGCCGGCCGCGAGCGTCATGCGGGCAGCCTGCACGCTCGGCACCAGCCCGTGCTCGGAGATCGCCACCAGGCAGGCATCGAGGATGCGGGCCTGCGCGGCGGTCGGACGCGTGCCGGTGACCAGAAGCCAGAAATGTTCGGTGAGGGTGAGCGAGCCGATCAGGTCCTTGCACAGGTCGTGGCCGCGCACGACGATCATGTCGGCATTCGCGGTCGAGATGGCGCTGGCGGGATCGCTCTGACGTCCGATTTTCACAAAGGCCTCCCGGGCAAGCTCGCAACACAAGGCGGCGAGCATGCCCGGGCGGATGGCGCTTGTCGAGAACGGCCCCGCCCGGTGCGAGGCTCGGCTCGGGCGCGGCTCAGCGGGCCGCGTAGCTTCCGCCCTGATAGGGCGAGAAGCCTTGGCGCTTCGCCCCGGCGTAATAGCCGCGCGCATAATTGGACACGGAGCGTCCGGAGTCGCCGCCCGCCACCCGATAGGCGCCCGCGAGATAGCGCACCGCATAGGTGAGATTGGTGTCGGGATCGAGCAGGCCGGCGGGCGAGCCGGTATAGCCCATGGCGCGCGCGGTCGAATACTTGATCTGCATCAGCCCCATCGCGCCGCCCCGGCCGATGGCGCGCGCATTATATCGGCTCTCCCGGATGACGACGCGATGCACCAGGGACGCGGGCACGCCGTTCATCTGGGCGTGACGGGCGATCAGCGCATCGAGCCCGCCATGCGAGCCTTCGCCCACCGTCTGCGTCGCGCGCGTGAACTGCCGCGGCGACTGCGGCTCGAACTGCGGACGCACAACATACTGGCCCGGAACCGCATAGGCGTCCGATTGGCGGTCATCGAAACCGCCCCCATAGGCGAGAACCGCCCCGGCGCGGGCGCGGCGCGCATAGCTCCATCCGCCGGCACGATGCCGCGCGGCACTCCAATGATGCGAATGCGCGGCGCTACTCAAATGATGATGATGGCGGGAATGTTCTCGCGCCAGCGCGGGCTGCGCGAGTACGGAAACGGCAAGCGAAACAAACAAGAGGCGCATCATGGTGCTCCATGCTGTCCTCCCCCTCGTGGCGCGCAGTTGCACCGGCGAATGCGGCAAAATCGTGCACGCATCATGTTTATGTGGCGGCGCCGGAACTGCTATCCACATGAGGGTAAGCGGCCCAAGCCCGGTGCAACTAATTGACCTTGATATTGAGCTCTTTCACCAGCCGCGCAAACTTCTCGAAATCGTCGCGAAAGAAACGAGCGAATTGGTCGGCCGTGCCGCCGACCGGCTCCTGGCCCGCCTCGAGGAAGTTCTCTCGGGCGGCGGGATCGGCGAGCGCTTTGTTGATCTCGCGATTGAGGCGGGTCGTGATGTCCGTTGGTGTCCCGGCCGGGACGAATACGCCGATCCACTGGTCGAGCACCAGGCCCTTGATGCCCGCCTCCTGATAGGTCGGAACGTCGGGCAGGCCCGGCGAGCGAGCGGCGCTCGATTGCGCCAGCAGCTGCAGCGTGCCGGCTTTGTAATGCGGAATGAGCGGCGAGGAGCCGAGCGAGCCGAGCTTCACGTGCCCGCCGATGAGATCGTTGATCGCCGGTCCGCCGCCGCGATACGGCACATGCTCGAGCTTGATGTCGGCGATCTGAGCGAACCATTGCACCACCATGTGCTGGGCACCGAAACCGCTGCCGGTCGCGTAGCGCAATCCCGGTTGCTGTTTGGCGAGCGCGACCAGATCGGCGAGCGATTTGAGGCCGAGCGAAGGATGCGCCGCCAGCACGAGGGGCTGCCGGGAGAGCTCGACGACAGGCACCAGGTCCTTCAGGACATCGATGCTCATCTTGTAGACATGCGGATTGCTGCTCGTCGTGTCGGTGCCGACGAGGATGGTGTAGCCGTCCGGCGCGCTCTTGGCCGCCGCCTCGATACCGAGGTTGCCGTTGACGCCGGACTTGTTCTCGACAAAGACCTGCTGGCCCAGGTTGCGCGACAGATGTTCGCCGATGATGCGCGCCGCAACGTCGGTCGAGCCGCCGGCTGGAAACGGCACCAGGATGCGGATCGGCCGGCTCGGCCAGTTCTCGCAGGATGCGGTTGCGGGCGCCAGCAGGGCGGCGGCCGCGATCGCCAGGAGCACGCGCAAGGGCGGCATGAAATTGCTCCCCCATTTGCCTTCGTGACCGCTTATTCTATCGCCCTGCGTCCCGCACCGCCAGCCGCCGCCATCGAGGCAGCAAGACCGCGTCATGCCGTTCTCCACCTATCTGCCCGAGCACATGGGCACTGCCGTGCTGACGCCGCCCGGCCCCTTCGTGGCCGGCTCGCATGCCGAGCTCACCCTCACCTACACGGCCGGCACCTTCGGCATCGACGACACCGGCATGCTGAAGGTCTCCTGGCGCACCACCTCGGACATGAGCAAGCCGCAGTTCAACGAACCCACGGCGCCGAACTACACCACCGTGGAGGCGAGCAACGGCGCCAAGCTCGACGTCTGGTTCGACCGTCTCAACATCCGCCCCTGGGCCAACACGATTCTCGTGCGCGTCGGCCGCGGCTATCTGCGCGCCGGCGACACCATCACGGTGCGGCTCGGCGACCGCCGGCAGGGCTCGCCCGGCTATCGGCTGCAGACCAATTGCGAGGCGCGCGTCGCGCTCAAGACCTCGGTCGACGCCTTCGCGGCCTACGAGTTCACCGAATTGCCCGACCCGGTCTTCGACCTCGTGCCGGGGCCGGCCGCGAGCCTGAAGGCGATCTGGCCCTCGCTGGTGGTGGCGGGCGAGCCGTTCCGGCTTGCGATCGTGGCCGAGGACATGTGGGGCAACCCGACCGAAGTGGTTGACCAGCACGTCATGCTCGCCGCCTCTTCGGCGATCCGCGGCCTGCCCGAGAGCATCACCGTGAAGGCCGGCGCCAGCCCGCTGGTGATCGAGGGCCTGGTGGCGGAACACCCCGGCGACGTCGAGCTTCGGCTGATCGCCGCGGGCGTCGAGCTCGCGCGCGCCAACCCGTTGCGCGTGGTCGCGGCGGCGCCGCTGCGGCGTTACTGGGGCGATCTGCACGGGCAGAGCGGCGAGACCATCGGCATGGGAACGGCCGAGGCCTATTTCGCCTATGCGCGCGACAAGGCTTTCATCGACATCGTCGGTCACCAGGGCAACGATTTCCAGATCACCGACGCCTTCTGGGCCGAGCTCAACCGCCTCACCGCCGCTTTCGACACGCCCGGCCGCTTCGTCTGCGTACCGGGCTACGAATGGTCCGGCAACACTGGCATGGGCGGCGACCGCAACGTCTTCTTCCGCCACGAGGGCCGGCCGATCCGCCGCTCGTCCCACATCCTGGTGCAGGGACAGAGCGAGCCCGGCACCGAATGTTTCACCGCGCATGACATCTTCCGCGCGCTCGAGCGCGAGGACGCCGTCGTGATCGCCCATGTGGGCGGGCGCTATGCGGACATCACCTACGCGCATGACGGGCGGCGCGAGCGCACCGTCGAGGTCCATTCGACCTGGGGCACTTTCGAGTGGCTGCTGCACGACGCCTTCGCCCAGGGTTTTCGCGTCGGCGTCGTCTGCCACAGCGATGACCACAAGGGCCGCCCGGGCGCGACCCGGCCGGGCGCCTCCACGTTCGGCGCCATCGGCGGCCTCACCTGCTATTTCATGCCCGCGCTCACCCGCGATGCGCTGTTCGAAGCGTTGCGCCGGCGGCGCCATTACGGCACGACCGGCACGCGGATATTCATCGACCTGCGCGCAACCTTTGCGGAGCCGGTCACCGTCTTCGACGAGGACCCGAAGCTCGCAACGTCGCGCGAAACCTCCGTGCGCGAAGCCCAGATGGGCGACATCCTGCGGCCTGGCGCGGTGCCGATGCGGCTGTCGGCGGAAGTCATCGGCACCGCGCCGGTCGAGCGCGTTGATGTCTTCCATGGCACGCAGCTCGCCAAGACCGTGCGTCCCTTCGCGGCGGGCGACCTCGGGACACGCCTGCGCGTGCTCTGGCAGGGCGCCGAATATCGCGGCCGCGGGCGCGAGACCCTGTGGCAGGGGAAGCTCGCGCTCGCCGGCAACCGCTTCCTGCGTGTCGCGCCTGTGAACTTCCTCAATCCCGAGCGCAAGCTGCGCGAGACCGAGCCCGGCACCGCCCTGGCCTGGAGCTCGGTGACGACCGGCAATCTGGCCGGCATCGATCTGTGGCTCGAAACGGAAGCACGTGGCACGCTGCGGATCGACACCAACGTGGTGTCGGGCGAGGTCGATCTCGCGGCGCTGCGGGACGACGTCGTCGCCTTCGAGGGCGGCGGGCTCGGGCGGCGCCTGAGAGTCTATCGTCTTCCCGAAACAGACTGGAGCCCGCGCGTCACCCTCGATCACACCGTGACGTTTCCCGGCGGCGCCGACCTGCCGGTCTATCTGCGGGTGACCCAGGCCGACGGACACCAGGCCTGGACCAGCCCGATCTATCTGGTCGGCTAGCTCCGGACCCCCGGTTTCCTTGCAAAGAACAACGAATTTACAAGCCGGACTCCCCCACCCCGGCCGTGAGACACGACGGGACAGCTCGCATTCGCACCGGCCCGCGCCATCGCGTTCTCCCAACCGCTCCCCTGCGCATAAAAAACCCGACCTCGGGCAAGCCTGAGATCGGGGCACAATTCCGACTGTGTATTTTCTCCTATACGGCGTTTTGAATCCCGCCAAGACTCATGTTCAAGCCGAAGGATTATTTTTCAACGGCGCGCAGGCGTCATGAGTCTTGACAGGCTCGCCCTAGGGCGTGGTCCACGCCTTGTAATCCTCCGGCGTGACGCTCGACCATTTCTTGACGAAGGCGACGATCGACCAGATTTCCTTGTCGTCGACGCCGATCTTTCCGAAGCTCGGCATGCCGGTCATGTTGATGCCGTTCTTGATCGCCCAGAAGATGATGCGCGGCTCGTCGTCGGCAACCTCCTTGAGATCGGGCGGATCGGGGTGCAGGCCTTCCGAGAACTTGGCCCATTCGACGCCCGGCGCGCCGTGGCAATTGGCGCAGCCGCGCTGCCCGAAGGCGCGCGCGCCCGCCTGGATGATCGCCGGGTCGTCGAGCGACATCGGCGGCTTGAGCCCGGCGGAATGTCGGTCGATCGAGGCCTCGCGGACCTTGGGCAGCGCCCAGGTGACGATCTGCGGATCGTCCTCCGAGGCCGCCACGTTGTAGAAGCCGCCAAAGAAGTAGCCGGCGGCGATGATCCCGACGATGATCGCAAGCGCCCCGATGACAGCGAGAAGAAGTTTCATGGAGTTTCTCCGGCTGGAACGTCCGTGAAGAATCCGGATGCTACCGCAGATAAGGACCTCAAGGCGATACGCCCTGACGCGAATGTGAGCAGCTGCCGATCGGCGCCATGATCTGACTCCGGGTCGCGCTTGCTTATTCCGGCGATCGGACCCTGGAACCCGAGCGTATTCCGGTGAGGCAGAGCCGCAATGCGGTCGGCCCGTTGGAAACATTTGCCCGGCTTGCGGGTTACCATCGAGGTCCCCCGCGCGAACGATCCCATGGGCAAGGAAGTCGAATTGAAATTCGAGGTTCCGCCGGGTGGCGCGCGGCACCTCGCGAGCCTGCCGGCGCTGCGCAATGGCGGACCCGCCCAGGAAAAAAATCTTGTATCGGTCTATTTCGACACCCCCAAGCGCAAGCTGCGAAAGAATGGATTGTCGTTGCGGGTGCGTCACATCGGCGACAAGCGCGTGCAGACCATCAAGGCCAATGGCGACGCGGGCCTCTTCAGCCGAGGCGAGTGGGAAAAATCGATCAGGAGCGACACGCCCGATCTGCATGCGGCCCGTCACTCGCCGCTCGGCGCGCTGTCGACCAAAAAGCTCAAGCACGCCCTCAAGCCCGTGTTCGAGACGCGGGTTCATCGCACGGTGCTGCCTCTCGACGGCGGCCGCAGCCATATCGAGGTCACGCTGGATCGCGGACAGGTCCGCCGCGGCCGCCAATCTGCGCCGATCAACGAGGTCGAGCTGGAGCTCAAGCGCGGCAAGCCGGCCGACCTGTTTCGCGTCGCCCGCGATCTGACCAGACGCGTGCCGGCGCGACTATCCGTGCGCAGCAAGGCCGACCGGGGATACGATCTCGTGGCGCATAAGCCTGTCGCCGCGGCGGCCGAGGGCGAGAAGATCCGGCTTTCGCCCCGCCTGTCGACCGCGGACGCATTGCGCGCCATCGCGTCCGCGAGCCTGCGCCAGGTCGCCGCCAACGAGCCGGCTGTGAGCGCGCACGACCCCGAGGGCGTTCACCAGATGCGCGTCGGCCTGCGCCGCCTGCGCGCCGCCATCTCGCTGTTCGGGGACCTGCTCGACGACCCGCAGACCGAACGGGTCAAGCGCGAGCTCAAATGGCTCACCAACGAGCTCGGCCCCGCCCGCGATCTCGACGTCTATGTGGCAGGCAACATCCGGCCGTTGCGGCGCGAGCTGGAACGCAAGCCCCGCAGGCTGCCAGCGAAGCGTGGCCTGCGGGACCTCGAGAAAGAGCTCGAGGCGCGACGCTCCCGCGCCTTCGATCGGGCCCGCAGAGCCGTCGCATCGGAGCGCTATCGCGCGCTCGTGCTCGACACGCTGCGCTGGCTCGAGAGCGGAGACTGGGCCAGGCGTGGCGGCAAGCCTGCGCGCGCACGACGCAAGCGGAGCGCGCTGGCCTTCGCGCGCGAGGAAATCGGGCGGCGCGTGCGCAAGGCGGGCAAGAAAGCCAAACGCCTCGCCGACCTCGACCCGCGCCAGCGCCATAAAGTCCGCATCGCCATCAAGAAGCTGCGCTATGCGGGCGATTTTTTCGAATCTCTTTTTCCCCGCCGCAAGGCCGCCAAGCGCCTTCGCCGATTCGAGCGCCGGCTCGAAAACCTGCAGGATCGTCTCGGCGCGCTCAACGACATCGCGGTCCACCAGCGGCTGGCCCGTGACCTCGCCGGCGAAAAAAATGGGCGAAAGCGCGCCCTCACCGTGGGTGTGGTCGCCCGCCGGGAGCAATCCCGCATCGCGCCGCTGCGCGCGGCCGCCATTGAGGCCGCCGAGAAATTCAGGCACGCACGGCCCTACTGGGCATGAGCGGCGACAGCTTTCCGGTCTTGCCACGGCGCGACGCGCGGCCCGCTGTTTTTATGCCGCGCCTTTGCTAGGCTCGCCGCGCCTCGCAGCACGCAGGCGACAACACGGAGACGAACCATCATGGCCAAGGCGTATTGGGTGTCCTGCTATCGCTCGATCTCGAATCCCGACGCGGTGGCGGCCTACGCCAAGCTCGCCGGCCCGGCACTCGCGGCGGCGGGCGGGCGCTTTTTGGCGCGCGGGATTCCGGCCCAGACCTACGAGGCGGGCGTCAAGCAGCGCATGGTGGTGGTCGAGTTCGACAGCGTCGCGGCCGCGGTCGCGTGCCACGACGGCGCCGCCTATCAGGCGGCCCTGAAGGTGTTCAACCACGCGGCCGAGCGGGATTTCCGGATCATCGAGGGGCTGGAGTAAGCGGTGCCTAGAGAGGCCCGTTTCGGACATTCCGACGTCCAATGAATCAGCGATTCCGTCATGGCCGGGCATAGCCGTTCGAAGAACGGCGTCGCTTCGCTCGCCTATGTCCCGGCCATCCACGTCTTTGCCCTGACTGATGCATCAAGACGTGGATGCCCGCGACAAGCGCGGGCATGACGCAATCCCCGCAGCGGCAGGGCTACACCCAGCCGACGCTTTCGAAATGATCGCGCAGCAGCGCCACGTTGCGACGGTTGGCGCGGAACGCGACGTCGAAGGCATCGCCCAGGAACGGCACAGTGCCGGCCGTGCCCTCGATCACGACGTTGAGCACCATGCGAGCAAAAATTTGCCGCGGCACGCCGAGCCGGTGCGCCTCGTACAGGAGATAGCAGGACAGCGCGGAGGCGGCGGCGTCACCGATGCCGGGGACCAGTCGCATGACCGCCTCGACACCGAAGCGGATATTGGTTCCCGGAACCACGAAGGCGGTGTCGAACAGCCGCGCCAGGCGATCGAGCCGCGCGAGCGCCCCACGCCGTGATTCAGGATTCGTGTAGCTGGTGTTCGGCCAGGCGCCCTGGAAGGTATTTGTCATGGGGCGCAAATGGGAGTCCGCCGCCGGAATTCAAGTTTTCGCGGCGCGGTTGCCTATGCGTTGCGGCATGGAACCGCCGGCGCCGCCAAGACGCGAATGCCCGCTTCAGTTATCCAAGAAGCTCCGCAGCTTCCTCGAGCGCGACGGATGCTTCAGCTTGCGCAGCGCCTTGGCCTCGATCTGGCGGATGCGCTCGCGCGTCACCGAGAACTGCTGGCCGACCTCTTCCAGCGTGTGGTCGGTGTTCATGCCGATGCCGAAGCGCATGCGCAGCACGCGTTCTTCGCGCGGCGTCAAGGATGCCAGCACGCGCGTCGTGGTCTCGCGCAGGTTCGACTGGATGGCGGCATCGATCGGCAGGACCGCGTTCTTGTCCTCGATGAAGTCGCCGAGATGCGAATCCTCCTCGTCGCCGATCGGGGTCTCGAGCGAAATCGGCTCCTTGGCGATCTTGAGAACTTTCCGCACCTTCTCGAGCGGCATGCCGAGCTTCTCGGCGAGTTCTTCCGGGGTCGGCTCGCGGCCGATCTCATGCAGCATCTGGCGGCTCGTGCGCACGATCTTATTGATGGTCTCGATCAT
>DATBBS010000442.1:0-12417 GCA_036270895.1 Xanthobacteraceae bacterium | reverse complement strand
CTGACGCGCGAGAAGCGCGATTTCGTGCCGCTCGATCCCGCGTGCGTGCGCATGTATGTGTGCGGGCCGACGGTCTACGATTTCGCCCATATCGGCAATGCGCGGCCGGTGATCGTGTTCGACGTGCTGTTTCGCCTGCTTCGCCATCTCTACGGGGAGCAGCACGTCAAATATGTGCGCAACATCACCGATGTCGATGACAAGATCAACGCACGGGCGGCCGAGCGCGGCGTCCCGATCCGCGAACTGACCGAGGAAACCTACGAGAATTTCAAGCAGGACGTGGCGGCGCTCGGCTGCCTTCCACCGACGGTCGAGCCGCGCGCGACCGAGCATATCGCCGAGATGCGGACCCTGATCGAACGCCTGGTGGCGTCAGGCAACGCCTACGTGGCCGAGGACCACGTGCTCTTCAGCGTGCCATCGATGCCGGACTACGGGCGGCTCGCGCGGCGGTCGCTCGACGAGATGATGGCGGGCGCGCGGGTCGACGTCGCGCCCTACAAGCGCGACCCGATGGATTTTGTGCTGTGGAAGCCGTCGAAGCCCGGAGAACCCTCTTGGGAGTCGCCGTCCGGAATCAAAGCCCCCGGCCGGCCGGGCTGGCACATCGAATGCTCGGCCATGTCCTGGAAGCATCTGGGCGAAACGTTTGACATCCATGGCGGCGGCATCGATCTCGTCTTTCCCCACCACGAGAACGAGATTGCGCAGTCGCGCTGCGCCTTTCATTCGGACGTGATGGCAAATTACTGGATGCACAACGGATTTCTGCAAGTCGAAGGCGAGAAGATGTCGAAGAGCCTCGGCAACTTTTTCACCATTCGCGAGGTCCTGGCCGAATGGCCGGGCGAAGTGATCAGGCTTGCCATGCTGCAGACGCAATATCGCCAGCCGATCAATTGGACCGAGGCAGGCCTCACCGAGGCGAAGCGCACCCTCGATCACTGGTATCAACTCACGGCAAATGCGCAGCCCAGCATGCTGTGTGCCGACGTTGTCGACGCACTTGCCGACGACCTCAATACGCCAAGAGCGCTCGCGGCATTTCATGAGCTGCGCAGTGAAGCCGCGAAGGGCGCTGCCAGCGCGGCCGCGGGCCTCAAGGCGAGCGCGCAGCTGATGGGCTTGCTGCGACACGATGCCGGCGAATGGGCGGCGTGGCGACCAGCCTCGCTTGCTATTGACCCGGCGCGCATCGAAAGCCTGATTTTGGCCCGCAATGCGGCGCGCGCAGCGAAGAACTTCAAGGAATCCGATCGCATCCGGGACGAGCTCGCAGCCCAAGGCATCGAGCTCGAGGATCATCGGGACAAGCCGACGACGTGGAGGGTGAAGCGATGAAACGTCCCGACACCCCTTTCCCGCGTCACTGGCTCTATTACATCGTGCTCAAGGTCGTGGTCATCGCCGGCGCCGTTTCGCTGGCGCTGTGGTACTACGGCTACTGGTCGGGCCAAGGAGCGTAAATTGGCACGCGAACGTCTCTATCTGTTCGATACGACGCTGCGCGACGGCGCGCAGACGAATGGCGTCGACTTCACCCTCGCCGACAAGCTGGCGATCGCCAAGATGCTGGACGAGCTCGGCGTCGATTATGTCGAAGGCGGCTATCCGGGCGCCAACCTGACCGACACCGAGTTGTTTTCCCGCCAGCGCAAGCTCAAGACCGCGACCTTCACGGCCTTCGGCATGACGCGGCGGCCGGGGCGCTCCGTTTCGAACGATCCCGGCCTCGTCGCGCTGCTCGCGGCCGAGGCGGACGCCATCTGCTTCGTCGCCAAATCCTGGGACTATCACGTGCGCGTGGCGCTCGAGACCACGGACGAGGAGAACCTCGCCTCGATCCGCGATAGCGTCAAGGCAGCGACGGCCAAGGGCCGCGAGGTGTTGCTCGACTGCGAGCACTTCTTCGACGGCTACAAGGCCAACCGCCGCTACGCGCTCGCCTGCGCGCAAGCCGCCTATGAGGCGGGCGCGCGCTGGGTCGTGCTGTGCGACACCAACGGTGGTGCGCTGCCGCACGAGATCGAGCGCATTGTCGGTGACGTAACCAAGCACATTCCGGGCCGCCACGTCGGAATCCATGCCCACAATGATACTGAACAGGCGGTGGCGAATTCGCTGGCCGCGGTGCGGGCGGGCGCTCGTCAGATCCAGGGCACCCTCAACGGGCTCGGCGAGCGATGCGGCAACGCCAATCTGGTGTCACTCATCCCGACGCTGCGACTCAAGCCCGATTTCGCCGACGCCTTCGAGATCGGGGTGTCGGACGACCAGCTCAAGTCGCTGCTGCACGTCTCGCGCCGGCTTGACGAGATGCTCAATCGCGCGCCCGATCGTCACGCGCCCTATGTGGGCGAAAGCGCATTCGCCACCAAAGCCGGCATCCACGCCTCCGCGATCATCAAGGACCCGGCAACCTACGAACATGTCCGGCCCGAGCAGGTGGGCAACAAGCGGCATCTGCTGGTGTCGGACCAGGCCGGCAAGTCGAACGTCCTTGCGGAGCTCGATCGCAGCGGTCTGATCGCGGAGCTGGATGCCCTCGGAATTTCGATCGCGAAGGACGACCCGCGCATTGCGCGACTTCTGGACGAGGTCAAGGCGCGCGAGGCGAGGGGATATTCATATGAAAACGCCCAGGCCTCCTTTGCGCTGCTGGCGCGCCGGATCCTCGGCACGGTGCCGGCCTATTTCGATGTGACGCAATTCGACGTCAACGTCGAGCAGCGCATCAACGCCAAGGGCGAGCGCGTGACCGTCACGATGGCGGTGGTCAAAGTGACGGTCGACGGCAACCGCGTGATCTCGGCCGCGGAGGGCAATGGCCCGGTCAACGCGATAGACCTCGCGCTGCGCAAGGACCTCGGCAAGTATCAGAAATATATCGATGCCCTCGACCTCACCGACTATCGGGTGCGCATCCTCGACGGCGGCACCGAGGCCGTCACCCGCGTGCTGATCGAGAGCCAGGACGAGACCGGAGAGCGCTGGACCACGGTCGGTGTCTCGCCCAACATCATCGACGCGTCGTTCCAGGCGCTGATGGATTCGATCGTCTACAAGCTGGTCAAGTCGGGCGCGCCGGTGTGAGCAAGTGGGGACAGCGGCTAGCACGTCGTCGTATTCCCACACGCTACTCGCCACTCGCTATTTGTCCTTTACGCTTCATTGGCCCAACACGGGGACCCAGGTCCCATGATCGACCACGTCTCCATCGCGGTGCGCGACCTCGATGCCGCGGCGCGCTTCTACGAGGCCGTGCTGGCGCGGATCGGCTATGCCAAGCTCGAGGTCCGGCCCAAGACGGTCGCCTTCGGCAAACGTCATGGGGAACTCTGGCTCAATCATCGGCCCGAGATGTTCGCGATTCCCGAGGGTGACGGCGCCCATATCTGCCTGCGCGCCCCAACGCCGGCCGCGGTGGACGCATTCCACGCCGCCGCACTGGCGGCGGGCGGAGCGTCCAACGGCGCGCCCGGCCTGCGGCCACATCACGGGGAAGGCTACTACGCCGCCTTCATTCGCGACCCCGATGGCAACCGGATCGAGGCCGTGACCTTTCTGGCGCGCTCGTTTGGCGCATGACCCCGAAAAGCCTGCCGCGGACCGGATCCGGGAGCGACTTTTTCGGCAAAGTTCACGGGAAGGCGATATTCGCTACAGCCGTCTGACGGTTTCGGGCTCGCCCGCCTTCTCTTCCTCGGAAAGCTGGGCGGCGGCCGCGCGCAGCGCCGGCAAGATATCCTCGACATTGTCGGTGACCAGATAGGTCAGCTTTGCGGCCGAATGGATGAATCCGAGGCGGCCCATATGGCCGAAAACGTCGATCAGCGAATCCCAGAATCCCTTGAGGTTGGCGAGCAGGATCGGCTTTTGGTGGCGGCCAAGCTGCGCCCAGGTCAACTGTTCGACCGTTTCTTCCAGCGTGCCGATGCCGCCGGGCAACGCCACGAAGGCGTCGGAGCGCTCGAACATCATGCGCTTGCGCTCGTGCATGTCGCGGGTGACGACGAGCTCGTGGGCGCCACTGAACATGTTTTCGCGCTCGGTGAGGAATTCCGGGATGATGCCGATGATCTCGCCGCCGCGCGCCTGCACGGCGGAGGCGATCGCGCCCATCAGCCCGCTGGCGCCGCCGCCATAGACGAGACCGACGCCGTTGTCCGCGAGAATCTCGCCGAACCGCGTGGCGGCCCGCATGAGGTCCGGGTCGTTTCCCGGACTCGAGCCGCAATAGACGCAGACCCTCGCGATCTCGCCCATGTTCCGATCCAAATTCTTCTGAGGCCTGTAATTCTGATTCATGCCGTTCTGATTCGTTTTCCCATGAGGCATCGCGTTTCCGCGAGCGTCAAGGCGCGCGGAACCGGGCGCGCCGGATGGCCGGCAAAAACTTGAGAAATGCGTCCGGACATGATGATTACGCGGACGTTTAGGCCTATATGATGGCCGAGGCGCGGCCTTCCGCCCGCGTCGGGGCCTTATCGACCGCAATATCGATCGCATGAACGTTCACCACACGACGCCAAATCCGTCCCCCAAACCACAGGTTTCCGGCGAGCGCGGCACGCTCCTCGCGACCCTGATCCATCTGTGGCCCTATATCTGGCCGGCGGAGCGCGCCGACCTCAAGCTGCGGGTCGGTGGTGCGTTGGTGCTGCTGCTGCTGGCAAAAGTGGCGACGCTGGCGGTGCCGTTCACGTTCAAATGGGCCACCGATGCGCTCGCCGGGACGCCGAATGCACCGTCCGGCGGCTCCTGGCTTGCCTGGGCGCTCGCCGCGCCGATCGCGATGACGGTCGCCTACGGGGCCACGCGCATCCTGATGGCGGTGCTCACGCAGATGCGCGACGGCCTGTTCGCCAAGGTCGCCATGCATGCGGTGCGCCGCCTCGCAATCCTCACTTTCGAGCACATGCATCTGCTCTCCCTGCGCTTCCATCTCGAGCGCAAGACCGGTGGCCTCACGCGCGTGCTGGAGCGCGGACGCAACGGCATCGAGACGATCGTGCGCATGGTGATCGTGCAGGCGGTTCCGACCGTCGTCGAGCTCGGGCTCATCGTCGCGGTGTTGCTCTATCAGTTCGACTGGCGCTATGTCGTCACTGTGCTGGCCACGGTCGGACTCTATATGTGGTACACCTACGTGGCGACCGAATGGCGGATCGGCATTCGCCGCAGGATGAACGAGAGCGACTCGGATGCCAACACCAAGGCGATCGACTCGCTGCTCAATTACGAGACGGTCAAGTATTTCAGCGCCGAGCCGCATGAGACGCGACGCTACGACCGCTCAATGGCGCGTTATGAGGATGCGAGCGTGAAGGCCTATACGTCGCTCGCGGTGCTCAATGCGGGGCAGGCGGCGATTTTCACGGTTGGCCTGACCGTCGCGATGGGCATGTGCGCCTTTGCGATCAAGGACGGCAGCAAGACGGTCGGCGATTTCGTCATGATCAACGCCATGATGATCCAACTCTATCAGCCGCTGAACTTCATGGGCATGGTGTATCGCGAGATCAAGCAGGCGGTGATCGACATCGAGACGATGTTCGCGATCCTCGGCCGCGAGCCCGAGATCAAGGACAAGCCGGGCGCCGCGGCGCTGAACGTTCATTCGGGCGCGATCCGTTTCGAGGACGTGCGTTTCGCCTATGAGCCGGCGCGACCGATCCTCAAGGGTCTCACCTTCGAGGTCCCGGCCGGCCGCACGGTCGCAATCGTCGGTCCATCGGGCGCCGGCAAGTCGACCATCTCCCGGCTCATCTTCCGATTCTACGAGGTGAGCGGGGGGCGCATCCTGATCGACGGACAGGATATCCGTGAAGTGACGCAGGGCTCGTTGCGCAACGCCATCGGCATGGTGCCCCAGGACACGGTGCTGTTCAACGATACCGTGCGCTACAACGTGCGCTACGGGCGCTGGGACGCGAGCGACCAGGAGGTCGAGGAAGCGGCGCGGCTCGCCCAGATAGATGGTTTCATCCGGTTGATGCCGAAAGGCTACGAAACCGAGGTCGGAGAGCGCGGACTGAAGCTCTCCGGCGGCGAGAAGCAGCGCGTCGCGATCGCCCGCACGATCCTGAAAAGCCCCCCCATCCTGCTGCTCGACGAGGCGACCTCGGCGCTCGACAGCCACACCGAGAAGGAAATCCAGGACGCGCTGGAGCGCGTGTCGCGCAACCGCACCACGCTGGTCATTGCCCATCGGTTGTCGACGATTATCAGCGCCGACGAGATCATCGTGCTCGACCAGGGCATCATCGTCGAGCGCGGCACCCACCACCAGCTTCTGGCCAAAGGCGGCCTCTATGCCGGCATGTGGAACCGGCAGCGCGAAGCCGAACAGGCGCGCGAGTTGCTGGCTCGCGTCGAGGAGGATGCCGTCGTCGCGCCTAACCGCAATCCGCCGCCGGCGGCGGAGATCATCCCGGTCCCGGCGGACGTCGTCGAATAGCCATGTCAGTCATCAATTCCATTCGCTCCCAGCTCGCGCCGATTCATCGCGAGGGGTATCCGTTCATCGGCGGTTTTGCGCTCTTGAGCTTGGTCCTGTTCCTGGTGTGGTCGCCGCTCGGCTGGATCGGGACCGTGATGACGCTGTGGTGCGCGTATTTCTTCCGCGATCCCGTGCGCGTGACGCCGGTGCGCGACGGGATCGTGGTGTCGCCCGCCGACGGGCGCGTGAGCCAGATTGTCAATGCGAGCCCGCCGCCGGAGCTCGGGCTGGGGAACAAGACGCTCACGCGGGTTTCCATCTTCATGAGCGTGTTCGATTGCCACGTGAATCGCAGCCCGGTGAGCGGCCGGATCGAGCGCATCGCCTATCATGCGGGCACCTTCCTCAACGCTGACCTCGACAAGGCGAGCGAGAACAACGAGCGCAACAGCCTCATCATCGCCACCACGGGCGGTGCCCGCATCGTGGTGGTGCAGATCGCCGGCCTGATCGCCCGCCGGATCGTCTCTTTCGTGCGCGAAGGCGTCGCCATCGGGGCGGGCGAGCGCTTCGGCCTCATCCGCTTCGGCTCGCGGCTCGATGTCTATCTGCCCGATGGCGTTCGGCCGATGGTGGCCGAGGGCCAGACCGCGATTGCGGGCGAGACGGTCCTGGCGGACCTGCGGGCGCCCGACAGTGGGCGGACGTTTCGGGTCGGTTGAGCGGCGTTAACCTTCGCGCGCCGCAAGGAAGCCATCCGGGTTGTGCCGTGGCGCGGCGTCCGACGAATTGCTATATTCCTTGTCATGCGCACCACCTTGTTTCCTCCGTTCGAGCCTGATCGTCCGACCCGGCGACGCCGATTCCGGCCGATCCCGGTGCGGACGCTGGTACCCAACCTGATCACGCTGCTGGCACTGTGCGCCGGACTGACCGCCATCCGGCTCGCGGTCGAGGGTCGGCTCGAGATCGCGCTCGGCGCCATCGTGTTCGCGGCCGTGCTCGACGGCGTCGATGGGCGCGTTGCGCGGATGCTCAAGGGCACGTCGCGGTTTGGCGCCGAGCTCGACAGCCTCGCCGATTTCGTCAATTTCGGCGTCGCACCCGCGCTGATCCTCTATTTCTGGGATTTGCATGAGCTCCAATCGGCCGGCTGGATCGCCGCCATGGTGTTCGCGATCTGCGCCGGCCTTCGGCTGGCGCGCTTCAACGTGATGATCGACGATCCCGATCGCCCAGTCTGGGCGGGGAACTTCTTCACCGGAATGCCCGCGCCTGCCGGCGCCATCACGGTGCTGCTGCCGATCTATGTCGAGTTTCTCGGAGTGCCCAAGCTCGCCGTCGTGGCGCCGGTGACGCTGATCTATACACTCGCCATCGCGTTTCTGATGGTTTCCAAGGTGCCGGTCTATTCCGGCAAGAAGCTCGGCACCCGCGTGCCGCCCGACATGGTGCTCCCGGTCATCCTGTGCGTGATCGTGTTCTTCGCGCTGCTGGTCGGCTATCCATGGGCCGTGCTCACGATCGGGACGCTGTGTTACCTCGCGGGGTTGCCGTTCGGCTGGCTGTCCTATCGCGACTATGAGCGCAGGGACGCGGAAGCCGCGGCCGCCGCGGCGGCAGCGCTTGATCCGGCACCCCCAGTTGCGGCGGCCGACGATCACCCGGCGACGCCGGCGCCCGACGAGGTGCGGCCCGCGCGCCTGAATTGACCCGGGCCGTTCATCATGCCGCGTGCCACCAAAGTCCTGCGAGCGGGTGAAGCGCGTGCGCGCCGCGCCGCCGACACCCTTATTCTCGATTTCGACCAGCGCCATGCCAAGCAGGGGTTCTTCTTCACCGGGAAGGGCACCTGCATCGAATTCGATTTCACCGAGTCGCCCATGCTCGCGACCGACGACGCGTTGGTGCTCGATGATGGAAGCCTGATCGACATCGTCGCCGATTCCGAAGCGCTGATCGAGGCGCGCATTCCCGATCCTGCCCTGCTGGCGCGTGCCGCCTGGCAGCTCGGAAACCGGCACGTTCCGGTGCAGGTCTTCGCCAACCGGCTGCGCCTGCGTCGCAACGCCGACGTTGAGGCTCTGCTGGCCGGTCTCGGCGCCAGGCTCACGCCGCTGGTCGCGCCGTTTGCACCCGACGGCGCGACCGTGCCGCGCGACGATCATGCGCACCATCATCATGGGCACGAGCATCACCACAAACACGAGTAGCGACGGGAGAGGCTGAACCCAAACTCGCTACTCGCTGTTCGCGCCTCACTGCTTCAGCAGGGCGTCGAATGCCGGCTCAATCCCTTGAACGACAGCCCGATCGCCAAAATCCCACGGGACCTCGGCCCCGACCTTATCCCGGTTGCAATTTTCCGCGGTGTCCGGGACGCATCGCGCGGCTGTAGGATAAATTGCGGCACCCCTTATTCCGCGTGTTAGTGTGGCGCGGCAGGAGGCTCCGATTCTCAAGGCGTCCCAAGTCAGCGACACCCTGGCGGCCGCCGATCCGAGACTTTCGGTCCGGCAGTGTCGCCACGGCACCATGATGTATCTGCGCCAGGATGCCTATGTGGGCCGCTCCTTCGAGGAGTATGGCGAATATTCCGAGGGCGAGGTCGATCTGTTTCGCCGGTGTCTTGCGCCGGGCGACGTCGCCGTCGACGTCGGCGCAAATTTCGGCTCCCACACGCTTCCGATGGCGCACTTCGTCGGCGCGACGGGCTTGGTCCATGCCTTCGAGCCCCAGCGTATTGTCTTTCAGATTCTATGCGGGAACGTGGCCCTTAACGAACTCGACAATGTCCGTGCGCTGCCGCATGCGGTCGGACGCAGCCCGGGCCGTACGAAAATCCCGCCGCTCAATTACGGCGCCCGCAACAATTTCGGTGGCGTCGCAATCGGCGGCGAGCGCGGCGAGGAGGTCGAGGTGGTCACGCTCGACCAGCTCAAGCTGCCCAAGGTCAAGTTCATCAAGGTCGACGTCGAGGGCATGGAGCTCGACGTGGTCCTCGGCGCGAAGGCGACGCTGGCGCGCTGCCGTCCCATTCTTTATGTAGAGAATGACCGCATCGAGAAGGCGGATGCACTCGCGGCCCGGCTGCTGGAGACGGGCTATCGGCTGTGGTGGCACACCCCGCCACTCTACAACGCCGAAAATTTCCTGGGTAATCCGCTCAATGTCTTCGGCCGAATCCTGTCGTTCAACATGCTTTGCCTGCCGCAGGAAACCGCGCAGGCTCCCGCAGGATTGCAGGAGATCAGGTCGCCGCCTGATGCCTCCGCGGTTCTGCGCAATCTCGGCGCGGTCGGCGCGCCGCCGTGAACATGAACGGGGCGCCGTAGGGCGCATTGGTCGAAACCGAACCCAACCGGCCGGTTCGATGGCGGTTGATTATGCCATCACGTCATCGGATATCCTGGCATGAGCTCATAGGGGTGTTTCCAGCCCGGCAGCGCCTTGACGCGATCGAGCCATTTGGCGATCGACGGGTGTGTGCCCGGGATATCGAATCCGAACTCCTCGGCCGGATAATACAGATAACCCGCCAACGAAATATCGGCGATGGTCGGCCGTTCGCCCAGCATGAATGAGCGCGTGGCGAGCCGCTTGTCGACGATGGCCAGGTTGCCGTCGATACGGCCCTTGAGGAAGGCGAGCACGGCGGGATCGCCCGGGGGCTTGGCCAAAGTTTTGAGAAACCGGTAGGGTCCGAGGAAGCCGTTGACCTTCTGGTTGTCGAAAATCATCCAGCGCAACGCTTCGAGCCGTTGGTCCTCGCCCTGCGGCGCGAACTTTCCCGTGCGCTCGGCCAGGTAGGTCAGGCACACGCCCGATTGACTGAGCTTCCGGGCACCATGCACCAGCACCGGGACCTCGCCCATTTCGTTGACCTCGGCGCGATACTTCGGGGTACGGGTCTCGCCGCCCTTGAAGAAGTCGACGAAAACCGGTTGCCAGTCGGCGCCGACGAGATTGAGCATCAAGGCGACCCGGTAGGCATTGCCCGACTGGGCAAAGCAATAAAGCTGATATTCGGGCATGGGGGTTTCCGTTTCGGTGCAATCATCGGCGCGTCGTGCCCGGCGCGTCCGCTTTTGTTGTAAACAACAATGAATTTACAGTCGCCTTCCCCCGGGCTGAATGCCTGCGGCGAGGCACGAGACCGGCAACCGGGTGGGCCAAGCCGACATGTGCGCGCAATTCCAATTGTGGATTTTCTCCTAGCACATTTTTCAAAACTCGTCCGGAGAATCTTTGCAAAAGGTGTCAAGAGTCATCCGGCGCGATCCGCCAAAATTACTGCGCCACGAGTCGTCAAGTGGGTAAAGCGAAGCGTGCCGGTGTTGTGCCGCACGCCGCTGACCGAACGTATGGCGGCGCTCAAGGTCGGCCATCTTGCGAAAAAATCCGCACGCCTTCCGCTGCAAACCGCCGGCCTAGCGCGCGAGCAGGACCTGGTCGCCGTCCTGTGTCTGGCCTTCGAGCCGTCCAGGTTCGGCCATGCGCATTTGCGCAAGCCGGGCGCCGTTCTGGTCGCGGATCACGACGCCGGCCGCCTCAACCCGCCATTGGCGGCTGGTGGGGAATCGCCCCGGACAGCCACCTTCGGGCGCGACCGCGCCTTCTGTGGCGCCGCTCATGAAGGTCATGGCGCACGAGCCCGTGCCCGGCATGGTGAGTACCCATCTGCCCGCCATGTCGGACGCCTTCGGGGCGCTTGCAGTCGCGCGCGCAGCCATCGGCACCGGCGGTCCGGCCGCGAGCTTGTCGAAGAGGCTGCTGTTGACGGTGTCGCTACATCCGGAAAGCCACAGCATCACGCCGAGGGCGGCGAGCCACCGCGGTCGTGGCGAAGCAGCATGTGGCTGTGCGCAAACCGTCATGTGGTCTCCAAGCCAAGTCGTGACGTGAGGTCACATCAAAGCCCAGATACGTCAACGCGCGTCCACACTATCACGAATCCACCCGGCCGCCACGTTGCTCCGCTCACTTCATCGTCGGGATGACGAATTCCGCGCCTTCCTTGGTGCCGGAGGGCCAGCGCGCCGTCACGGTCTTGGTCTTGGTGTAGAAGCGGATCGAATCGGGGCCATGCTGATTGAGATCGCCGAAGCCCGAACGCTTCCAGCCGCCGAACGTGTGATAGGCGAGGGGAACCGGAATCGCGAAATTGACCCCGACCATTCCGACATTCACGCGGCTGGTGAAATCGCGCGCGGTGTCGCCGTCGCGGGTGAAGATCGCAACGCCGTTGCCATAGTCGTGCTCTGACGGCAGCCGCACCGCCTCGTCATAGTCCTTGGCGCGCACCACCGACAGAACGGGTCCGAAAATCTCCTCCTTGTAGATCCGCATCTGCGGCGTCACGTGGTCGAACAGGCAGCCGCCCATGAAGTTGCCGTTCTCGTAGCCCTGAAGCTTGAAATTGCGGCCGTCGACCACGAGCTTGGCGCCTTCCTGAATGCCGATATCGACATAGCTCTTCACCTTTTCGAGATGAGCTTTGGTGACCAGTGGACCGTAGTCCGCCTGCTTGTCGGTAGAGGGACCGACCTTGAGGGACTCCACCCGCGGAATCAGCTTCTCGATCAGGAGATCGGCCGTCTTTTTGCCCACCGGCACCGCCACCGACACGGCCATGCAGCGCTCGCCGGCCGAGCCATAGCCCGCGCCGACCAGAGCATCGACGGCTTGATCCATGTCGGCATCCGGCATGACGATCATGTGGTTCTTGGCGCCGCCGAAGCATTGCACGCGCTTGCCGTGCGCGCAGCCGGTCGAATAGATGTATTCGGCGATGCTCGATGATCCCACGAAGCCGATGGCTTGAACGCGGTGGTCGGTGAGCAGCGTGTCGACCGCTTCCTTGTCGCCGTTGACGACGTTGAGCACGCCTGCCGGCAGCCCGGCCTCGACCAGGAGCGCCGCGAGCCGCATGGGCACCGATGGATCGCGTTCCGACGGCTTGAGTATGAAGG
>DATBBS010000441.1:0-19822 GCA_036270895.1 Xanthobacteraceae bacterium | reverse complement strand
CTGCGGGCGCACCGGCATGCTCTGATTGGCGTAAGTGCCCATGCGCGTCATGGTCTGGACGAATTCGGCGGCGTCATGGGTCGATTTGACGATGCGCTCGACCGTGTGACAGCTCACGCAGTTGAACAGCGCGTCCTTCTGGACCGGCGTGCCGGGCACGCTTTCGAGCCATTCCGCATTGGTGAGCTGGGCCGAGATGTTGCGCGTCTTCTTGAGCTTGAGGTCCGCGGTGGCGGCGCTGCCGGCCGCGATATCGGCGCCGGGCTTGCCGTCGAGGTCGTAGCCGACCGCGCGGATGCGCAGCGTGTAGTGGCCGGGATCGAGCTTGGCGGCCGGGAAGCCGTAACGGCCCTGGGCGTCGCTGACGACGGTGATCGCGATGGTCGAGCCGTCCTTCCTGGCGGTGACCAGCACGCCCTCCATCGGTCCTTCCTCGGCCGAGGTCACCGTACCGGTGAGCGCGGATTGCGCGTAGGAGGGGCCGGCCGACACCAGGCAGATGAGCGCAGCGCTCGCCAGCAGCGAGATCGTGGTCTTACGCATCCGTTTCTCCCTTGAGCTCGATTGGTTCTTGTCAACGCCGCGCGTATTGGGACTCGCGCTCTTTGGACGCGACCATAGGGCAGGGCGCGCCGCGCCGCCAGGGGCTTCGGGCGCCTTCCTCACTCCTTCAGGACCGCGCGCATCGGCCGGTTGAAGGCCGCGATCGACGCCCCGGCGAGGCCGGCAATCGCGGCGATCATCAAGAAGAAATGAACCTTGTCCATCTGGCTCCAGAAGCTGCCGAGATAGCCGGCGATGAAATTGCCGGTGAAGCTGGTCGCCAGCCATACGCCCATCATCATCGACAGGATCTTGGCGGGCGCCAGTTTCGACACCAAAGAGAGGCCGATGGGCGAGATGTAGAGCTCGCCAAGCGTGATGACGACGAAGTAGCCGAACAGCCACAGCCAGCTCGCCTTGCCGCCGCCGGCATAAAAAGCGGCCACCGCCATGATGAGGTTCGACACCGTCACGCCGAAGCAGCCGAGCGCCATTTTGGTGAGGGTGGAGGGCTCGCGGCCGCGCCGCGCCTGCCAGCCCCACAGCGCCACCACGAGCGGCGTGAAGCAGAAGATCATGAAGGGGTTGAAGGCCTGGAACCAGGTGGTCGGAATTTCGCCCGACCAGAACAGAAGGTCGATGGAACGGTCGGTATGCGTGTCGGCCCACAGGGCGATCGTGTTGCCCTGCTGCTCGTAGGTCGCCCAGAAGAAACTTACCGGCACGAACAACACCAGCAGGGCGGCGAGCGCCCGCCGATCCGCGCGCGTGAGCGGCGTATGCGCGGCCGCGGTCGTGGGGCGATCGGGCGGCAGCAACGGTGCCGCAACCAGATAGATCGCAAGCCCGATCAGCATGCCGACGCCGGCCGCCGCGAAGCCATAATGCCAGCCGGCCTCTTCGCCGAGAGTGCCGCAGACGAGCGGCGCCAGGAAGGCGCCGAGATTGATGCCCACATAGAAGATCGAATAGGCACGGTCGCGGCGCGGGTCGCCCGGCGCATAGAGGGCGCCGACCTGGGCCGACATGTTGGGCTTGAACGCGCCGTTGCCCAGGATCAGGGTCAGCAGCGCGAACAGCAACAGCGGCTCGAAGGCCATCATGAAATGGCCGAGCGCCATCAGGATCGCGCCGATCACGACGGTACGCCGGTGTCCGAGCACGCGGTCGGCCAGAAGCCCGCCGAATATGGGCGTCAGATACACGAGTCCGGTGTAGAGGCCGTAGATCTGCGAGGCGAGCGGCTGAACGTCGAGCGGCCCGAACGGAATCTCGAGGACCCGCTTGAGCGCCGCGAGCCCGATCACGGTACCGGCGCGCTCCGGCTCGAACAGGTATTTCACCATGTAGAGCACGAGCAGCGCACGCATGCCGTAATAGGAGAAGCGCTCCCACATCTCGGTCGCGAACAGGTAGGAGAGCGCGCGCGGATGGCCGAAGAGCTCGGCGGGCCTGGGGCGGGCAAGATCGGCGGCGGTCATCGGGGCAACCTAGCATAAGGGGAGCGTCGTCCCCGCCGGCCTTGCGAGGGATGAAATATCCGGTTGCAACCGATCGTGACGCCTGTCGGCTCGCGCGGATGCGGACGCAACCAAATCGCTTGCCCCGCGTTGTTCCACAAGAGGGCGGCGGGTTGTAAGCCGGTGAGGTGCCGTTGAAGGCGCGCTGATCCGGGATGAACGGAGCACAAGGCCGCGAGGTGGTTGGTCGCGCATGTGCGGCCGGCAATATGCGTTTCTCCCGCCTCCGTTTTTCACCTTAACTCGGCAAATGCTCCGGGCTCCCGGGAGACCGGGGTCTTTCGCTCTCGCGTTATCAGGTTTTTGGGGTCCGGAGGCTGGACGGGATGTCAAAGCGCGATGCCGCCAGTTCGCTGCCGTCCCAACGCCGGACCAGCGCGGAGCGCCAGCGCGGCCCGGGCAGGCCCGTCTCCAAGCCAGCGACGATGAACACGGAGGTGATGGACGAGCTCGCCATCAACACAATTCGCACGTTGTCGATGGACGCCGTGCAGGAAGCCAATTCCGGCCACCCCGGCACCCCGATGGCGCTGGCGCCCCTGGTCTACACGATCTGGCAGAGATTTCTGCGCTTCGATCCGGACGATCCGATCTGGCCCAATCGCGACCGTTTCGTGCTGTCCAATGGTCACGCCTCGATGCTGCTTTACGCAATGCTTCATCTCGCCGGCGTGAAGGCGGTGAATGCCGATTATGAGCGCCTTGGCGAGGCCTCGGTCACGCTCGAGGATATCAGGCGATTTCGCCAGATCGGGAGCAAATGCCCCGGCCATCCCGAGTATCATCTGACCTCCGGCGTCGAAACCACAACGGGGCCCCTGGGGCAAGGTTGCGGCAACAGCGTCGGCATGGCGCTGGCCGGCCGTTGGCAGGCGGCACATTTCAATCGGCCGGATTTCGCGATATTCGACTACGACGTTTACGCGGTCTGCGGGGACGGCGACATGATGGAGGGCGTAGCGAGCGAAGCGGCGTCGTTCGCCGGGCACCAGATGCTTGGCAACCTGTGCTGGATCTATGACAGCAACCGCGTAACCATCGAAGGGCACACCGACCTGGCCTTCAGCGACGACGTCGCGGCGCGCTTCCTCTCCTATGGATGGAACGTCCAGCGGGTCGGCGACGCCAACGATGTGGAGCGCCTGGCGCAGGCGCTCGACGTTTTTCGGCACACCGAGGATGTGCCGACACTGATCATCGTCGAGAGCCATATCGGTTACGGCGCTCCGCACAAGCATGATACCAGCGCTGCCCATGGCGAGCCGCTCGGCGAGGAAGAGATCCGTCTGGCCAAGCGCAGCTACGGCTGGCCGGAGGACGCCAAATTCCTGGTGCCGGACGGCGTGCGCGAGCATGTCGGGAAAGGCGTCGGCCAGCGCGGCCGCCAGCTTCGCGCCGCGTGGACCAGGCAGCTGCGCTCGTACCGGGCCGACTACCCCGATCTTGCCGATCAGATCGACCGCATGCAGAAGCGGGAGCTTCCTGCCGGCTGGGACACGGACCTTCCCGCCTTCCCGGCAGACCCGAAGGGCCTCGCCAGCCGCGACTCCTCGGGCAAGGTGTTGAATGCCATTGCGTCGCGCTATCCTTGGCTCATTGGCGGCTCGGCCGACCTCGCACCATCCACCAAAACGCGCTTGACTTTCGAGGGCGCGGGCGATCTGGAGGCGGATCGGCCGGGTGGACGCAATCTTCATTTCGGTGTGCGCGAGCACGCGATGGGAGCGATCTTGAACGGACTCGCATTGTCCAAAATCCGCGCTTTCGGATCGGGCTTTCTGATCTTTTCCGATTACATGAAGCCGCCCATCCGCCTCAGCGCCCTCATGGAGCTGCCGGTCGTCTATTTATTCACCCACGATTCGATCGGCGTCGGCCAGGACGGCCCGACGCACCAGCCGGTCGAGCAGCTGATTTCGCTGCGCGCCATCCCCGGTCTCGTGACGCTGCGTCCGGCCGACGCCAACGAGGTGTCCGAGGCCTGGCGCGTCATCATGGGGCTCACGCACCAGCCGGCCTGCCTCGTGCTGAGCCGGCAGGCGCTGCCGACCTTCGACCGCGGGCGCTACGCGCCGGCATCGGGCGTGCGGCGCGGCGCCTATATCCTGGCGGATTGCGAAGACGGCGCCCCGGAGGTGATCCTGATCGGAACCGGCAGCGAGGTCGCGCTCTGCGTGGATGCCTATGAGGCGCTCAAGCGGGAAGGCATTGCGGCGCGCGTCGTCAGCATGCCGTCGTGGGAGCTGTTCGAAACCCAGGATCAGGCCTACCGCGATCGCGTTCTTCCGCCCGCCATCACGGCACGGGTATCGGCCGAGATGGGATCGGTCATCGGCTGGGATCGCTATGTCGGGGCGGCGGGCGCCAAGATCGGCATGTACACCTTCGGCTCCTCGGCGCCGCTCAAGGACCTGCTGACGAAGTTCGGATTTACCGCCGGGGACTTGATCGCCGCGGCAACAGATCAGATCGACAAGCTCAAAGGAAGGCCCCGATGAATCCACAAGCGAACAGGAATCCCGAAACCCACGGGAAAGCCGTCGCCAACCCGCTGGCGTCCCTGCACGACTACGGGCAGGCCGTGTGGCTCGATTTTCTGGCGCGGCGTTTCATCGCCGATGGCGGCCTCAAGAAGCTGGTCGAGCGCGACGGGCTCACTGGTGTGACCTCCAATCCCTCGATCTTCGAGAAGGCGATCGCCGGGAGCGCCGACTATGATGCGTCGCTGAAGGAGATCGAAGCCGAGGGCGACCTCGATGTCATGACCCTCTATGAGCGGCTGGCGATCGCGGACATCCAGAGCGCGGCGGACGTGCTGCGGCCGGTCTTCGAAGCCACCAAGGGGGCGGACGGGTATGTCAGCCTCGAAGTATCCCCCTATCTGGCGATGAGCACCGAGGGAACGGTCGCCGAGGCAAAACGGCTCTGGCAGGCGGTCGGCCGCGACAATGTGATGATCAAGGTCCCGGCGACCGGCCCGGGCCTGCCGGCGATCCGCCGGCTGATCGGGGAGGGCATCAACGTCAATATTACGCTGCTGTTCTCGCAGCAAACCTATGAGCAGGTCGTCGAGGCCTATCTCGCCGGCCTCGAGGATCTGGTTGCGCGGGGCGGCGACGCGAGCAAGATCGCGAGCGTGGCGAGCTTCTTCGTGAGCCGCATCGACGTCGCCGTCGACAAGCTCATCGAGGAGCGCCTTGCGAAGGCCAGCGACGCCGGCATGCGCGCGGCGCTTTCCGGATTGCGCGGGAAGGTCGCGATCGCCAATGCCAAGCTCGCCTATCAGCGCTACAAGCGCCTGTTCGCGGGCGCGCGCTGGAAGAAGCTGCAAGCCAAGGGCGCGCGGGTCCAGCGGCTGCTATGGGCCAGCACGGGCACGAAGAACAAGGACTACAGCGACGTGCTCTATGTCGATGAGCTGATCGCCACCGACACCGTCAACACCCTGCCGCCGCCCACCATGGACGCTTTCCGCGATCACGGGAAACCGCGGGCGAGCCTCGAGCAGGATGTCGACCAGGCCGAGCAGGTCATGGCGGCGCTGGAGCGATCCGGCATCTCGATCGACGGGGTGACGGCGAGGCTCGTCGAGGAGGGCGTCCAGCTCTTTGTGGATGCCTTCGACAAGCTGCTCGGCGCGGTCGCGGTCAAGCGCGCCGCGATCATCGGCAAGGAGCTCGACGACCAGACCTGCAAGCTGCCGCCCGACCTCGAGAAAGCGGTCGCGGCGTCGCTCGAATCCTGGCGTCAGGACGGCAATGTCCGCCGCCTATGGGCGGGCGATGCGACGCTGTGGACCGGCGCCGACGAGGCGAAGTGGCTCGGCTGGCTCGATATCGACGAGGCCCAGCGCGAGCGGATCGATACGCTCACGCGCCTGGCCGCCGATATCCGGCAGGAGGGCTTCTCCCACGTGTTGCTGCTCGGCATGGGCGGCTCGAGCCTCGGGCCGGAGGTTCTGGCCGAGACTTTCGCGCAGCAACCCGGCGGTCCGCGGCTTCTGGTGCTCGATTCGACCGACCCCGCCCAGATTCGGACCGTCGAAAGCAAGATCGATCCGGCGCGAACGCTTTTCATCGTGTCGAGCAAGTCCGGAAGCACGCTCGAGCCCAACATCCTGAAGCAATATTTTTTCGAGTCCGCCAAAAAAGCGGCCGGCGCCGACCTGGCGGGATCGCGTTTCATCGCCATCACCGACCCCGGCTCGAAGCTGCAGACGATCGCGCAACGCGACCGGTTCCGGCACATTGCTTTCGGGAAGCCGAGCATCGGCGGGCGTTATTCGGTGCTGTCGGAATTCGGCATGGTTCCGGCCGCCGCGATGGGGCTCGACGTCGGCGGGCTGCTGGCCGCGACGCAGCTGATGGTGCGCTCCTGCGGGCCGCATGTGCCGCCGGCCGAGAATCCGGGCGTCGTGCTTGGGACCATTCTGGGCGTGCTGGGAAAATCAGGTCGTGACAAGATCACAATCGTGGCCTCGCCCGCCATCGCTGACTTCGGGGCCTGGCTCGAGCAGCTCGTGGCGGAGTCGACCGGCAAGCGAGGCAAGGGGCTCATTCCGGTCGACGCCGAGCCGCTCGCAAGCCCGCAGGCCTACGGCCATGACCGCCTGTTCGCCTATCTGCGGCTGACGCCGGAGGCGGATCCTGCACAGGACACGGCCGTCGCCGCGCTGGAGCAAGCCGGCCATCCGGTCGTGCGCATCGAGATTGCCGAGCGCTATCGCGTCGGACAGGAATTCTTCCGCTGGGAAATGGCCACGGCGGTCGCGGGTGCCATTCTCGGCATCAACCCGTTCGACCAGCCCGACGTCGAGGCGAGCAAGGTGAGGACGCGGGAGCTCACCGACGCCTACGAAAAGAGCGGGCGGCTTCCGCCGGAAACGGCCCTGTTCGAGGAGAACGGCCTGAGCCTTTTTGCCGACCCGAAGAACCGCGCCGCGCTTGGCAACGCGACGACGCTCACGGAATGTCTCGGCGCGCATCTCGCGCGTATCCAGCCGGCGGACTATTGCGGGATTCTCGCCTATGTCGAACGCAACAAGCTTCACGGCGATGTCTTGCGGGACATCCGCGTCATGATCCGCGATCGCAAGCGGGTGGCGACCTGCCTCGGCTTCGGGCCGCGTTTCCTCCATTCGACCGGCCAGGCCTACAAAGGCGGGCCGAACACCGGCGTATTCCTTCAGATCACCTGCGACGACGCCAACGATCTCGCCGTCCCCGACCAGGCCTACACCTTCGGAGTCGTCAAGGCCGCGCAGGCGCGCGGCGACTTCGAGGTGCTGGCGGAGCGCGGGCGGCGTGTCCTGCGCGTGCATCTCGGCGGGCATGTCTCGGCCGGCTTGACGGCGCTCAAGGAGGCGGTCCGGCAGGCGATGGGTTGAAGCGGGCAACCGTTGGGAGAAGGTTGATGCAGCTCGGCATGGTCGGCCTCGGACGCATGGGCGGCAACATCGTTCGCCGGCTGACACGCAACGGTCACCAATGCGTGGTGTTCGACCGCAATCCGGCCGCGATCGCCGCCCTCGTCAAGGAGGGAGCGGGCGCCAGCATCGGTCTCGAGAGCCTCGTCGGTCAGCTCGAGAAGCCGCGGGCCGAGGGGGTCATGTTGCCGGCCGGCGACATCACGGAGCGCACGGTGGCGCAACTCGGCGAGCTCATGGAGCGAGGCGACATCGTCATCGACGGCGGCAACTCCTTTTACAAGGATGACATTCGCCGGGCTCAAGCCCTCCGACAGAAGGGAATTCGCTACGTCGATTGCGGCACCAGCGGCGGCGTCTGGGGTCTCGATCGCGGCTACTGCATGATGATCGGTGGCGACAAGGACGTGGTCGATCATCTCGATCCGATCTTCGACGCCCTGGCGCCGGGTGCTGGCGGCATTCCGGTCACCCCTGGCCGCCAGGGTCGCGATCCCCGCGTCGCGCGCGGCTACATGCATTGCGGCCCGAGCGGCGCCGGGCGCTTCGTCAAGATGATCCACAACGGCATCGAATACGGTCTCATGCAGGCCTATGCCGAGGGCTTCAATATCCTGCGCGGCGCGGCCTCCGAGGCGCTGCCTGCCGACCAGCGTTTTCACATCGACCTGCCCGACATCGCCGAAGTCTGGCGCCGCGGCAGCGTCATCGGTTCCTGGCTCCTCGACCTGACGGCGATTGCGTTGTCGGAAGACCCGGAGCTCGCGGGCTATTCGGGCTTCGTCGAAGATTCGGGCGAAGGCCGTTGGACCATCATGGCGGCGATCGAGGAGGCCGTGCCGGCGGACGTCCTGTCGGCCGCGCTCTATGCGCGCTTCCGCTCGCGCGAGAAGGAAAGCTTCTCCGACAAGCTGCTCTCGGCAATGCGCCGCCAGTTCGGCGGCCACGTCGAGCCCAAGGCCGAATGACATGGAGTCGCGGGCGCAACGCGCGGGTCCTTGCGGCCTCGTCATCTTCGGGGCGGCCGGCGACCTCACCCAGCGCCTGCTGGTTCCGGCCCTCTACAATCTGAGGCGCGGCGGATTGTTGGCGGAAGAGTTCGCGATTGTCGGCATTGCCCGAAGCGCCAAGGACAGCGAGACGTTCCGCCGCGATCTCGGGGCCAGCCTGCGCGCCTTCGACAAGGAAATCGCGGAGGACGACTGGAAGTGGCTCGCCGACCGCATGTTCTATCTCGAGGGCGAGTTCGACGATCCGGCCGCCTACAAGGAACTTGTGGATCTGCTGGCCAAGGTCGACGAGCGGCATGGCAGCGGCGGCAACTATCTCTTCTACCTCGCGACTCCCCCGCAGGTGTTCGCGACGATCATCGGGCGGCTTGGCGAGGCCGGCCTCGTTCGCGAATCGGAGACGCGCTGGCGGCGGGTGATCATCGAAAAACCCTTCGGGACCGATCTGCGCTCGGCCCAGGCGCTCAACCGCAAAACGCTCGCCGTGCTGAACGAAACCCAGATCTATCGCATCGATCACTATCTCGGAAAGGAGACCGTTCAGAACATGCTGGTGTTCCGGTTCGGCAACGGCATCTTCGAGCCGCTCTGGAACCGAAATCACATCGACCACGTGCAGATCACGGTGGCGGAGGCGCTCGGCGTCGAGCGTCGCGGCAAATTCTATGAAGAGACCGGAGCCTTGCGCGACATGGTGCCCAACCATCTGTTCCAGCTCCTCACGCTGGTCGCCATGGAGCCGCCGACCTGCTTTGCGCCGGAAGCCGTGCGCTCGGAGAAAACGAAACTGCTGGATGCGGTCCATCCCTTTGGCCCGGATGACGCGCGGCGCAACGTCGTGCGCGGCCAGTACGGCGCCGGTAACGTCGGCGGCCAGAGCGTCACGCCGTACCGTTGCGCCCCCAATGTCGCCCCGGGCTCGACGACAGAAACCTACGTCGCGTTGAAGCTGATGGTGGACAATTGGCGTTGGGCCGGCGTGCCGATCTATCTTCGTACCGGCAAGGCGCTCGCCAGGCGGCGCAGCGAGGTCGTCATCCGGTTCAAGCAGGCGCCCTTCGCCCTGTTTCGCGACACGCCGGTCGAGCGGCTCACCCCCAACGACTTGATTCTGCATATCCAGCCGGAGGAAGGGGTGACGTTGCGGTTCGGCGCCAAGGTGCCGGGGCCGAGAATGCGCATGGGCGACGTCGAGATGAAGTTCAGCTACCGCGACTATTTCAATGCGGCGCCGAGCACCGGCTACGAGACGCTGATCTATGACTGCATGCTCGGCGACGCGACCCTGTTCAAGCGTGCCGACGACATCGAGGCCGGCTGGCGGATCGTGCAGCCGCTCCTCGATGCCTGGAGGGAGCGCGACGCCCCGGCGCCGGAAATCTATCCGGCGGGGAGCAGCGGACCGGATGAAGCCGACGCCCTGATGGCGCGCGATGGCCGGCATTGGCGCGCACTTGACGCCTCAAACGGTGCAAAATCGCCATGATTCCTGTTTCGCGGATACCTTCGACAACGCTTCACGCGGTCATCTCGGACGTCGACGGCACCTTGGTGACCCATGACAAGGTCCTGACGGCGCGGAGCGAGGCCGCGGTGGCGGAGCTTCGCGCCGCCAACATTGCATTTTCGATCATCAGCAGCCGGCCTCCGCGCGGTCTGCGCGGTCTGATCGATCGCCTTGGGATCACGGCGCCGGTCGCCGGCTTCAACGGCGGCGCGCTCGCGACGCCGGCGGGCGCGGTGATCGCGCAGCATCTCCTGTCGCCGGCGGCCGCACGGCAGGTCGTGGAGATGATCGGTGCTCACGGCGCGCAAGCGTGGGTTTTCTGCGGGCCGGACTGGCTCGCGCGTGATCGCGAGGGCCCCTATGTGGGGCTCGAGCAACACACGATCGGCTTCGAGCCGACCATCGTCCCGGATTTCGGGTCCGCGCTCGACGCCGCGGCCAAGATCGTCGCTGTCAGCGCGGATGCCGATCTCTTGACGCGGCTGGAGCAAGGCGCGCGTGACGCGCTCGCCGATCGGGCGACGGTCGTCCGCTCGCAGCCTTACTACCTCGACTTCACCCATCCGCTCGCCAACAAGGGCGTCGCGTTGTCCGAGCTTGCGAATCTGATGGCGATCCCGACCGCGCAGATCGCCGTCATCGGCGATGGCGGCAACGACGTCGCGATGTTCGAACGGGGCGGGCTGAGCATTGCGATGGGCAATGCCGAACCGGATGTGCGGCGCGCGGCGGATTTCGTGACCGACCGCAACGATCAGGATGGCTTTGCCAAAGCCATCGCGTGGTTCGTGCTTGGCGGCCATCGTTCGAACGCTCCCGTGCCAAGGCCGGCGTGCGCCGGGGTCGATGATGCAAGCCGCACCCGTTGAAAATCGGATTTTTGCGGATGGCGAGGCGCTCGCGCGTTACGTGGCCGGATGGCTCTGCGGGCTCGCGCTGGCGAGCGATGGCGCTTTTGCAATTTGCTGCTCGGGCGGATCGACCCCGCGGCGCCTGTATGAAGTCCTTGCGGAACCGCCCATCGCGTCGCGCCTCCCGTGGCAGCGCGTGCATTGGTTCTGGGGCGATGAACGGTTCGTGCCGCCCGATCATCCCGACAGCAATTTTGGCATGACCCATGCGGCGCTTCTCGGGCGCGTGGGCGTTCCGAACGACAATGTCCATGCGATTCCGACCGTCGGCCTGTCACCCCAGGCCGCCGCTGCCGCATACGAAACGACGCTGAGGGATTTTTGCGGCAGGGACAGGCTTGCGCCCGCGCGGCCTCTCTTCGACGTCACGTTGCTTGGAATCGGCGCCAACGGCCACACCGCCTCGTTGTTTCCCGGTCACCCCGCGCTCGACGAACGCGTTCATTGGGCGCTCGCCGTCCTTGGCGCAAAATCCGAGGCACGCATCACGCTGACCTATCCGGCGCTCGACAGCAGCCGCCATGCGGCCTTCCTGGTGACCGGGGCGGCAAAGCACGACGTCGTGGCCCGGGCGCGTGCGGGGGATCGGACGCTGCCGGCCGGCCGGGTGCGGCCGGTCGGCGAGCTTCACTGGTTTGCCGACCGGGCGGCGGGTTCGGAACAATAAAGTCGAGACTATTTCCGAAGGAGGCAACGAATGTCCGAGGAACGTGCGCGCCGCAAGGCAGCCGGGTCGTTGCCGGCGGTGTTGATCGTCATGGGGGTTTCGGGATCCGGAAAGTCGACGGTCGGAACGCTGCTCGCCGGACGCCTGCAATGGGAATTCGAGGACGCCGATTGGTTCCACCCGGCCGCCAATGTCGACAAGATGCACAAGGGGACGCCTCTGACCGACGAGGACCGCCGGCCTTGGCTGCGCGCGATTGCGGTCTGGATCGACAAGACGCGGGGAGAGGGCGCGCATGGCGTTATCGCCTGTTCGGCGCTCAAGCGCCGCTACCGCGATGTGTTGATCGGCGATCGCGCCGATGTCCGGCTCGTCTACCTCCAGGGAAGCGAGGAGCTGATTTCCCGCCGTATCGCCACGCGCCATGAGCATTTCATGCCGGCGAGCCTGCTGCACAGCCAGTTTGAGGCGCTCGAGGAACCGGGCGACGACGAGAAGCCGATCACCGTCTCGGTCGAGCCGGCGCCACGCGAAATCGTGGCGCAAGTTCTGGCGGCGCTGAAGGCCGGCTCGAAAACCAGGCCGGCCGAATCGGCGTCGTAGAGATCATTCGGCCCTTTGGCTGAACGGGCCGCTGGAAAGCGTGAGGCCGCGCATTCACGGCGCTGCCGCGTTCACACGTCCAGCATGTCCTCGTCGGCGAATTCCGCCCGCTCCTGGATGAAGTCGAAGCGGGCTTCCGCCTTTGTTCCCATCAGCCGCTCGACCGACGACGCCGTCGGCTTGCGCTCGCCCTCCGCCAGCACCACGCGCAGCAGCGTGCGCTTGCGGCGGTCCATGGTGGTTTCCTTGAGCTGGGCCGGCATCATCTCGCCGAGCCCCTTGAAGCGGCCGACCTCGACCTTGGCGTTGGCGTGGAACTCCTTCTTCAGGATCTCGTCCTTGTGCTTGTCGTTGCGGGCATAGAAGCTCTTGGCGCCGTGCGACAGCCTGTAGAGCGGCGGCACCGCCAGATAGAGATGGCCGTTGTCGATCAGTTGCGGCATCTGGCGGTAGAAGAAGGTGATCAGCAGCGACGCGATATGGGCGCCGTCGACGTCGGCGTCGGTCATCACGATCACTTTCTCGTAGCGCAGATCCTGATCGCGATAATGCGTGCCGGTGCCGCAGCCGAGCGCCTGGGTGAGGTCGGCGAGCTGGGCGTTCTGCGCGAGCTTGTCCTTGCCGGCGGAGGCGACGTTGAGGATCTTTCCGCGCAGCGGCAGGATCGCCTGCGAGGCGCGGTCGCGCGCCTGCTTGGCCGAGCCGCCGGCGCTGTCGCCCTCGACGATGAAGATTTCCGAACCTTCGGCCGCCGTATTGGTGCAGTCGGCGAGCTTGCCGGGCAGGCGCAGCTTGCGCACAGCCGTCTTGCGCGAGATTTCCTTCTCCTGGCGGCGCCGTACGCGCTCGTCCGCGCGCTCCACCACCCAGTCGAGCAGCTTGTTGGCCTGCTGCGGATTGCCGGCGAGCCAGTGGTCGAACTGGTCCTTCACGGCGGCGTCGACGATCTTCTGTGCTTCGGCGGTGGCGAGGCGGTCCTTGGTCTGGCCCTGGAATTCGGGCTCGCGGATGAAGACCGACAGCATGGCGCCGGCGCCCGTCATCACGTCCTCGGAGGTGACGACGGCGGCGCGCTTGCCCTGGTTGGCGCGCTCGGCGTGATCCTTGAGCCCGCGCAGCAGCGCCGAACGGATGCCGGATTCGTGCGTGCCGCCGTCCTGCGTCGGAATGGTGTTGCAGTAGGACGACAGGAATCCATCCGAATCCGCCGTCCAGGCGACCGCCCATTCGACCGAGCCGGGAGCGCCGATCTTGCCCGAGGTGCCGGTGAATATGTCAGGGTGGATCAGCGTCTGTCCCTGCAATGTGCTGGCGAGATAATCCTTGAGCCCGTCGGGGAAATGGAACGTTTCCTCTTCCGGCACGCCCTCGACGCCGTCGAGCAGGGCCTTGTCGCAATGCCAGCGGATCTCGACCACCCCGAACAGATAGGCCTTGGCGCGCGTCATCTTGAACAGGCGCAGCGGATTGAACTTGGCCTTGTCGCCGAAGATCTGCGGATCGGGCTTGAAGCGCACCTTGGTGCCGCGCCGGTTCGGCGTCTTGCCGAGCTTCTCGATCGGACTCTTCGGTTTGCCGCGCTGATAGACCTGGCGGTAGAGCTGCCCGCCGCGCGCGACCTCGACCTCGACCCGCTCCGAGAGCGCGTTCACCACCGAGATGCCGACGCCGTGCAGTCCGCCCGAGGTCTCGTAGACGTCGGAGTCGAACTTGCCGCCCGCGTGCAGCGTGCACATGATCACTTCGAGCGCGGATTTCTTCGGCGACTTCGGATGCGGATCGACCGGGATGCCGCGGCCGTTGTCGTTGACGGTGACATAGCCGTCGCTTTTCACCTCGACATCGATGAAGGTCGCGTGGCCGTTGAGCACCTCGTCCATGGCATTGTCGATCACCTCGGCGAAGAGATGATGCAGCGCCTTCTCGTCGGTGCCGCCGATATACATGCCGGGCCGCCGGCGGACCGGCTCGAGCCCCTCCAGCACCTCGATATGGCGGGCCGTGTAGGCGCCCTCCGCGCCCGCTCCGCGCGCCGGCTTGCCTCGCGGCGTCGTGCGGCGCCGGGCGGGCTCGGTCGTCTCCGAGAACAGGTCACGGCTGCCAGGCGTTGTTTTCTTTGCGATTTTAGCCATTCGGGCTCCGCTTGAGGTCGGGGCGGACGAATCAGTTGCCCCGACTATGCCATCCGGCGGCGGCAACTTGAATTCGCGGATATGAGTTTCTTGGGTTCCGTCCTTATGTAGGCGTTCCGCTCCCCCTGCGGCAGGGAGCCGCCGGCCGCCTCCTGGCTTCATGCCAGATGGCGGGTTAAGAGACCCTTCATCGTCTTTTTCAAGGCCTCGGTGACAGCACCCGCCCATGTTCGAGAGTCTCGAGGCCTACGGGCAACAGATCGTCGATTTCGTGCGCCTCCATGAGGCCTGGGCGGCACCGGTCGTGTTCGGGCTCGCTTTCGGGGAATCGCTCGCCTTCATCTCGCTCCTGGTACCGGCCTGGGGCGCGCTCGTCGCCATCGGCTATCTGATCGGCCCGAGCGGCATCAATTTTTGGCCGGTATGGGTCGCTGCCGCGCTCGGGGCCGCGCTTGGCGACTGGCTGTCCTACTGGATCGGGATCAAGCTCGGGCCTGCGGTCGCCCATGTGTGGCCGCTGTCGCGGCATCCCGATCTGTTGCCGCGCGGGGAACGCTTCATGGCGCGGTGGGGCGTTCTGGGCATTTTCATCGGGCGCTTTTTCGGGCCGCTGCGCGCCTCGGTGCCGCTGGTCGCGGGCATCTTCGCCATGCCGTTTTGGCGCTTCCAGATCGCCAATTTCGCCTCCGCCTTCGTGTGGGCCGCGGTGCTGCTCATGCTCGGCGACGTGGTGTCGAAGGCGGTCAAAATGCTGTGGGGATGAGGGATGTTCGAGCTGCCGGCGCGGGCGTTCCACCCGGCCGGCCGCCGCGCTATGATGGGCGGCGCATTTGGCAATGCGTTGCGCGAAGGTCCCGCCAGAAGGGCCCCGAAGTTGCGCAGCTGACCCCATAGGCTCCAGGGAGGTCCCGATGATCGAATTGACACGCCGTTCCGCGCTCACCGGCGCCGCGATGACCACGCTGGCCGCCGCTGGCGGATTTCTGACGCCCGAATGGGCGCGCGCCGCCACGGCGCCAGCCGCCGCGCAAGCGCCGGGATTCTATCGCTACAAGGTCGGCAGCATCGAGATCACGGTCATCACCGACGGCGCCAACCGGCTGCCCGTGACCGACGACTTCGTGCTCAACGCCAAGAAGGAGGAGGTGAACGCCGCGCTGGCCGAAGCCTTCATGGAGCCGGGCGTTTTCGTCGGCCCCTATAACCCGATCGTCATCAACACCGGCGCCAAGCTCGCGCTCGTCGACACCGGCACCGGCGAAGCCGCCTACCAGGCGAGCAAGGGCCAGACCGGCCAGTTCCTGGCCAACCTGGCCGCGGCCGGCGTCGACGCCAAGGCGATCGATACCGTGATCATCTCGCACTATCACGGCGATCACATCAACGGCCTGCTGAAGGCGGACAATTCGCTTGCCTACCCGAACGCGGAGATCCTCGTTCCGGCGGCCGAGCACCAATACTGGACGGACGACGGCGAGATGAGCCGCGCCGCCACCAAGCGCATCGCCGACAATTTCAAGAATGTGCGTCGGGTGATCAGCGGCGACGTGCTCAAGCGGCTGCGCACCTACGAGGCCGACAAGGAGGTCATCTCAGGGGTCACCGCGGTGAGCACGCCGGGCCACACCCCGGGTCACACCTCCCACGTCGTCGCGTCGGGAAACGCCAAGGTCTATGTCCAGGCCGACGTGACCCATGCGCCGTTCCTGTTTGCGCGCCACCCGGGCTGGCATGCCTTCTACGACCACGAGCCGGTGCAGGCGGAGGCGACCCGGCGAAAGGTCTATGACATGCTGGCGGCCGAGCGCATGAGGGTGCAGGGATTCCACTATCCGTTCCCGTCCCTCGCGCATGTCGAGAAGACCGCGACCGGCTATCGCGAAATCCCGGTGGCGTGGAGCCCGGTGATCTAGCGCATGATCCCGAAAAGTTGACAGACTTTTCGGACAAGATCATGCGCAAAGACAAAAGTCGCTGGCCGCGGCAGCAACAAAGGGGGCGAGATGCTTCGCAGATTCCTTACCGGGCTGGCCGCCATCATTGCGGCGGCCGGCAGCGCCGCCGCGCAATCGCCGGTCGAGCGCGGCAGCTATCTGGTGAACAGCATCGGGGCCTGCGGCAACTGCCATACGCCCCGCCAGCAGGGCGTCCCCGACCTGTCGAAACGGCTGTCGGGCGGCTTCCAGACCTTCGACGAGCCCTGGTTCACGGTGAAAGGCGCGAACATCACGCCCGACAAGGACACTGGCATCGGCGGCTGGAGCGAAGCCGATCTGCGCAAGGCCATGCTCGACGGCGTGCGTCCCAACGGCACCCAGCTCGCCGCCGTGATGCCCTACGGTTTCTACAAAATGATGGTGCCGGGCGACATCGACGCGATCATTGCGTATCTGCGCTCGGTGCCGGCGATCCGCAACGAGGTGCAGCCGCCGCAATACAAGGCGCAGCAGGTCGTCGTCCGCCCGCCGGGCGCCGACAAGCCGATGCCGGAAGCCGATCTCAAGGACCCGGCGCGGCGGGGCCTCTATCTTTCCTCGATCGCGCACTGCATGGCGTGCCACTCCCGTGTCTCGGAAGCCACGCCGCCCGATTTCAAGAACGCCTATGGCAAGGGCGGCCGTGAGTTCCGCGGACCGTTCGGCACCTCGGTGGCCGCCAATATCACCGCGCATCCGAAGGCCGGCCTGGGCGGCTGGAGCGACGCCGAGATCAGGCGCGCGCTCACCGAAGGCGTGTCGCGCGACGGCCGCAAGCTCAAGCCGCCGATGATCGATTATGTGGCCTATTACAAGACCTGGGCCCCTGAAGACATGGATGCGCTGATCGCCTGGATCCGCACCATCCCGCCGATCGAGTGAGGGTACTGATGGCCGTAGACCGGATGCTGTTCATCATCGGCTTCATCGCCGTCATCGCGTTGTTCGGTTTCCAGCTCTGGTCGGTCCTGCGCACGGGCCACGTGAAATGGCGCGTGCAGAGGATCCACCGGGCCACCCGCCCGGTCGCCTTCTGGTTCGAGGTCGCCGCCTGCGTGATGGGATTGCTGCTATTTGCGGGCTTGCTCAGCGCCTATCTGGTCCGCTGAGGTCCTTGCCGGCAGCCATTGACGAGAGCCGTTGGCTTCCCATATAGACCCCGCCATGACGACGATCGCGTTCACTCGCTTGCACCGCCGCCGCTGCCGCTTTGCGGCCACGGCCGATCGCGTCTGATCGTCGCCCGTGCCGCCGGATTTTTCCCGCGGCGCTCTCCTGACAGCTTCCGCGGAAGATTTCGGCAGTCCATCGTTTTGCCGGAGCATGATTTCGGGATCATGCTGCGACCGCGGAAAGGAATGAGCCATGGCCAATAAAGCCAAGATCGGCGTGCTCGGCGCCTCGGGCTATACGGGTTCGGAATGCGTGCGGCTGCTGCTGCGCCACCCGCAGGTCGAGATCGCGTTGCTCACCGCCGATCGCCGCGCCGGCCAGGAGATGCGCGAGGTCTTTCCGCAGTTCTCGCCCTTCGGCCTGCCGAAGCTCGTCCCCATCGACGCCATCGACTGGGCGCGCTGCGGTCTCGACCTCGTGTTCGCGGCATTGCCGCATGCGACGACCCAGAAGGTGATCAAGGACCTGTTCGCAAAAAGCCCGAGCATCAAGGTTGTCGATCTGTCGGCCGACTTCCGGCTCGCCGACACCGCCGCCTATGCGCGCTGGTATGGCCATGAGCATCTCGCCCCCGAGCTGCAGAACCACGCCGTCTACGGGCTCACCGAGGTGCACCGGGACAGGATCAAAGCGGCGCGGCTGGTCGCCAACCCGGGCTGCTACACGACCTGCAGCGAGCTTCCGCTGATCCCGCTCATCGGCGCCAAGGCCATCGATCTCGACGAGATCGTGGTCGACGCCAAGTCGGGCATGACCGGAGCGGGCAGGGCCGCCAAGGAGGCGATGCTGTTCTCCGAGGTCTCGGAAGGCTTTCACGCCTACGGGGTCGGCCATCACCGTCACATGGCGGAGCTCGACCAGGAATTCTCCAACGCCGCCGGCCGGCCGGTGGTCGTCAGCTTCACGCCTCATCTGGTACCGATGAACCGTGGCATTCTCGCCACCATCTATGTGCGCGGCGCCGCCGGCCGGTCGCCCGAAGACCTTCATGCCATCCTGGCGAAGCAATATGCGGACGAGCCTTTCGTCCACGTGCTCCCCTTCGGCGAGATGCCGCAGACGCGCCACGTGCGCGGCTCGAACATGACCTTCATCGGCGTGACGCGCGACCGGGTGCCGGGCCGCGCGATCATCTGTTCGGCGCTCGACAATCTGGTCAAGGGCGCGTCCGGTCAGGCGGTGCAGAACATGAACCTGTTGCTCGGATTTCCCGAACCCATGGGGCTCGAGCAGGTGGCGCTGTTCCCGTGAGGGCGGCTAATTCTCGCCGAGCGCCTTGAGGCGCGCGCCCGCCATCTCGTGCGCCCACTGGCCGTCGTCGTATTTCTGCGCGATCGCCAGGGCCTTGCGGTAATCCGTTTTGGCCTTCTCGACCTCGCCTTTGCCTTCGAGCGCCAGGCCGCGGCCCGCATAGGCGCCGGTGAATTCGGCATCGATGTGAATGGCCTGGCTGTAATCCGCGATGGCGCGGTCATAGTCGCCATCCTGCCGCAACTCGATGGCGCGGTTGTGATAAATGGCGGCGAGCGTCCCGCCGGAGAATCTTGCCGACTGGATCGCGCGCGTGCAGGCGGCGATCGCGACCTCGCCTTCGTCCTTGAAGCAACGGTCGCTGTTCTCGTCGGCACGCACCGGCCCGACCGCGGATGCGGCGGCAAGGGTCGAGGCGAGCAGAGCCAGCGCAAGGCGTCTCATGATCGGGCAGGCGCGCGCCGGCGCCATTCTCAAGCCCTCACCTTCACGTAGCTCCCCGGCGCGTCCTCGATCGGCTTCAACACGCCGCCGCCGGGCTGGCGCGCCTTCACGAGCGTGGGGTCCTGCGCCTTGATCCAGGCGAGCCAATCCGGCCACCATGAGCCCGGATGCTCCTGCGCGCCCGCAATCCATCGGTCGAGATCGTCGCCGCGGGGCTGCGGGCCGGTCCAGTATTGGTATTTCTTCTTGCCGGGCGGATTGACGACCCCGGCGATGTGGCCGGAGCCCGCGAGCACGTATTTCACCGGTCCGCCGAAAAGGGATGAGCCGACATAGACCGATCGCGCCGGCGCGATGTGATCCTCGCGGGTGGCGAGATTGTAGATCGGAATGCCGACGCTCTTGAGGTCGAGCCGCACGCCGTCGATCGTCATTTCGCCCTTGGCGAGCCGGTTCTCGAGGTAGCAGCTGCGCATATAGAGCGAGTGGTTGGCGGCCGGCATGCGCGTGGCGTCCGAATTCCAGTACAGCAGGTCGAACGGGAAGGGCGCCTTGCCCTTGAGATAGTTGTTGATGACATAGGGCCAGATCAGGTCGTTCGAGCGCAGCATGTTGAAGGCCGTCGCCATGGTGTTGCCTTCGAGATATCCGCGCTCCTTC
>DATBBS010000440.1:0-7946 GCA_036270895.1 Xanthobacteraceae bacterium | reverse complement strand
CACCCCCTCCCCGCCCTCCCCCGCAGGCGGGGGAGGGAGCGCGCGTGACGAGCAAGCGGCTTCACCATGACGCGACTGGATGGCGCCGACCCGATATGCTCCAGCACCGCGCGAATCACACGGCACTCGCATGCTGCAACGCGACCGAAGCCTGGGTGAGCCTGAGCCGCAGGACGTTGCGTCCCAGGAACTTCCCCCGTGGCTCATCGCCATGGCGGAGTTCGTGCTCGCCGAGACCACCCCGACGCCGCTGCCGCATGTGCCGGAGATCACGCTGCGGCTCGCGCGGGAATCCGTGCCGCTGTGGGACAAGATCGAGCGCAATCGCGCGCTGCGCGGCGGACCGCCCTACTGGGGTTTCGCCTGGGCGGCGGGCCTCGCGCTGGCGCGCCACGTCCTCGACCACCCTCGGCTGGTGGCCGGCCGCCGCGTCCTCGATCTCGCGTCCGGCTCCGGCCTGGTCGGCATCGCGGCGGCGAAAAGCGGCGCCGCGCATGTGATCGCCAACGACGTCGACCCGCTGGCGGTCATCGCCATCTCGCTCAATGCCGATGCCAACGGGGTGGCGGTCGAGGCGAGCGGGGCCGATCTGCTGCCTTCCGACAGCGGCTTCGACCCGGCTTGCGTCGATGTCGTGCTGGTCGGCGACGTCTTCTACGACCACGATCTCGCCGGGCGCGCCGTCGCGTTCCTCGCGCGTTGCCGTGCCGCCGGCTGCCTCGTCCTGGTCGGCGACCCGGGGCGCGCCGACCTGCCGATCGGTCGCCTCACCAAGATCAGCGACCAGTCGGTGCCGGTCACGCGCGATTGCCAGAATGTGGCGGCCGCCGGCCCCCAAGGCGCCGACTACGACCTGCGTCCGGCGTCCGTCTGGGCGTTCGCGAAGTCAGCAGACAATGCGAATGCTCACAAACGCTGACTCGTCATGCCCGGCCTTGTGCCGGGCATCCACGTCTTGACGGCATCGGCAACAACAAAAACGTGGATGGCCGGGACAAGCCCGGCCATGACGATGGGGGCGCTCGCCGAGATCACCCCGGCTCCATGCCTTTTTTCGCGATCACCGGAAGGGCGGCCGGCGACTTGAGGAATTTGATCAGCTCAGCCGCCGCCGCGTGCTCCTTGGCGGCCGAGCTTACCCCCGCCGTCATCACCACATAGCTCTGCACATCCGCCGGAAACGGCGCCAATAACTCCGCGCCCCGGATGGGGAGGATCTCGCTGATCGGCAGCACCGCGAGCTCGACGTCGCCATGGGCGACCGCTTCACCCACCTCGACGCCGGTCGGCATCGGCTTGAGCTTCTGGCTCATCTGTTCCGCGATGCCGAGACGGCCGATGAGGCCGGCGAAATAGGCTCCGCTCGCGCCTTCCTTGGCGAAGCCGACGGATTTGGCGGCGAGCAGCGCGCCCTTGAAGGCCTCGGTGCTGCCGATGTCGGGCCGCGGCGCGCCCGCCCGGATCGCGACCCCGATCCCGGCGCGCCCGATCACGCTGCGGGTGTCGGCCGCCACCAGGCCGCGCTTGATCGCGTCGTCGATCAGCGGCGGCGTCAGCACCACCACATCGAAAGCCTCGCCGGCATCGATCTGCTGCTTGAAAGCGGCCGCGAGGCCGTAGCGCACCACCAGCTTGTGGCCGGAGGCGCGCTCGAATTCCGGCGCCATCTCCTGCATCACGGCGCGCAGCCCGTTCGAGCACAGCACCGTAACGTCGGCCGCATGCCCGGCCCCGGCCGACATGACGCCAACGACCGCCCCAAGACACGCCAGCCACCCGAACCTCATGGCATCCTCCTCTTCTGTTTTTGATGGCGCCGCGGGCGCGCCACGCAACCTCACGGATATCCCGGAAAGGTGCCGTGCGAGCCGAAACCCCAGTAGTTGCGCAGCGTGTCCTTGTCCCACGTCTTCGGTCGCTGCGGACGGTCCTGGTGCCACGGCCGCGGGTCGAAATAGCCCAGCGCCTCGTCCTTCATCTGGTCCATCTCGCAAAAGAGCTCGACCCGCACATTATCCGAATTGCGGTGATAGGCCGCGATATTGTGGCCGATGATATGACGGCCCGGCCCCCACACCAGGCGAATGCCGTTCTGCGCGAGGAAATCGCAGGAGCGATGGATTTCCGGCCAGTCCTTGACCTCGAAGGCGATGTGATGGAGCTGAGGCGCCGGATCGACCACGAAATTGACCGAGTGGTGATCGGTGCCGCAGCGCAGGAACGCGAAGGTGGTGTCGCGCCAGTCCGAGACCCGGAAGCCGAGCGCCTCCGTGTAGAAGCGCACCACCAGCGCGACGTCGCTCACCCGGTGGGCGACGTGGCCGAGCCGCAACGGGGTGATGACCGATTGCCGACTGTCGGGCTTGGCGAAACCGTAGTCCGCGAAGATATCGATCAGCGTGCCCTTGGGGTCGGTGAAGGTGATCGCGTCGGCGATGCCGGGCGAGATCCCGCTGCGCCGTTCCGTCTTGATGCCGAGCTCGCCCAACGCGCGCGCGAGCCCCGCCAGATCGCTGCCGGGCGCGACCTGGAAGCTCAGCCGCGTCAGCGTCGCCGCGTCGCCGCGCGCGAGCGCGATGGCCTCGAGGCCGGTCGCGGTCGCCAAAAAGGCGCGGTTCTTGTCGCGCTCGACCACGCTGAGGCCGAGCATGTCGGAGTAATAGCCGACCTGGCCGTCGAGGTCCGGCGTGGTGAACGTCGCGTGGCCCAGCCGCTTGACCTGAATCATCGCAGCGCCTTCCGGTCCGCGCGTCAGCTGCGAAAGCCGACCCGCGATCTCATCCCCGCACCTGCGTCAGCAACTCGCCGAGCGGCTCCGCCGACCGCGCGCGCAGCCGGTCGCCCGGCTTCACCGGGCCGACGCCTTCCGGCGTGCCGGTATAATACACGTCGCCCGGATAGAGCGTGTAATACTCCGACGCGAACTCGATCAGCCGGCGGATGTCGTAGATCAGGTTGCTGGTGTTGGTGTCCTGCCGCGTCTCGTCGTTGACCTCGAGCCGCAGCGGCAGGTCGTCGGGATCGGCGATCTCGTCGGCCGTCACCATCCAGGGGCCGAGCACCGCATAGCCGTCGCAGGATTTGCGGAAGCTGCGGTCCTGCGGGCCCCGCACCGTCATGTCGAGGCCGAGACAGTAGGCCGCCACATGATCGAGCGCCTTCTCGCGCGGGATGCGGCTGCCTTCGCGGCCGATGATGAGCACGAGCTCGACCTCATGATCGTTGCGCCGGTCGGGAAAGCGGATCGGTATGCCTTCCGAGGGCCCGACCACCGCCGTATTCGACTTCAGGAAGATGCCGGCCTGCCCGATGTCGGAAGGAAAGCGCGCGACGCCGCCGACCTGGGCCTCGCGCACCGACCGCATCTCCTCGATGTGCTTCTTGTAGTTGGTCGGCGCCGCCATCACCTTGCCGGGCCGCGCCACCGGCGACAGCAGCGCCACCTCGGCCAGCGGCTTGCCGGGGACGGTGGCGGCCATGTCCTTGAGCCGTGCGCCCCATTGAGGCAGCGCCGCCACCACGGCGTCGCCCTTCATGGCGTAAGGCGCGCTTGCCCGGATCTCATCCTGCGCGGCGGTGACATCGTGCACCCGGTCGCCGATCACGACGCCGAGGCGGTCATTGTCAAATCGGCAGATCCGCATGTCTCTCCTCCGGCGCCTCAACGAGACTGAATCAGGGTATCCGTCATGGCCGGGCTTGTCCCGGCCATCCACGCCTTGGTCATTGCTGATGCATTAAGACGTGGATGCCCGCGACAAGCGCGGGCATGACGGAGCGCGTGGTTCGACTGGCCCGGATCATGCGCTAACCATACACACCGGCGATCGCCAAAAACTCGTCCGCCTTGAGGCTCGCGCCGCCCACCAGCGCGCCATCCACGTCGGCGACCGCCATCAGCTCGCGGGCGTTCGACGGCTTGACCGAGCCGCCATAGAGGATCCGCATCCCCTGCCCGGCTGCGCCGAAGCGTTTGACGAGCCTGGCGCGGACGAAGCCATGCACCTCGGCCACATCGGCCGGGGTCGGGGTGAGCCCGGTGCCGATCGCCCAGACCGGCTCGTAGGCAACGACCAAATTCTCCGCCGCCGCGGCGTCGGGCAGCGATCCTTCGATCTGCGCCCCGACCACGTCGAGCGTGCGGCCGGCGACCCGTTCGTCCCGGCTCTCGCCGACGCAGACAACGGCCAGAAGGCCGGCGCGCCGGGCGGCGAGCGCCTTCGCCCTCACGTCGGCATCGGTTTCCTTGTGAAGGCTTCGTCGCTCGGAATGGCCGACGATGACCGCGGAGGCGCCGGCGTCCTTGAGCATCTCGGCCGAAATGTCGCCCGTGAAAGCGCCGGCCGCTTCCGCGCGGCAGTCCTGGCCGCCGATGGCGACCGGCCCGCCGGCCGCCCGGGCGGCGCAAGCCGCCACCAACGTCGCCGGCGGGCACACCATGAGGTCAAGTCGGGCGGCGAGCCGCGGCGCCGAGGCGACGATCAGGTCGAGCTCGGCCAGGGAGGCCATCAGGCCGTTCATCTTCCAGTTGCCCGCGACGAGCGGGCGGCGCTCGGTTGCCGCCATGTCGACCCCCCACAACAAGGTCAGGCGTTAGCAGACGGCCCGCCCCCGCGGAAGAGGCGCGCGACAAATTTCCCGCCGTGAGTTCAACATGTTGCGATCAAGCGCCGCGATCCCTATGATGGGGCGATCCGCGGGCTGGCTCGTCACGGGCGCCCGCCCCACCCATGCAACAAATGATTGGCTCATGCTTCGAGGTTTACGCACCGCCTCTTCCGGTTGGCTCGGCAAGACCATTATGGCCGGCGTCGTCGGGTTTTTGGTGATCAGCTTCGCGATCTGGGGCATTGGCGATATTTTCCGCGGCTTTGGCCGCGGCTCCGTCGCCTCGGTCGGGGGCGTCGAGATCTCCATCGAGCAGTTCCGCAACCTGTTCACCGACCGCGTGCAGGCGATCGGGCGCCAGTTGCGCCGGCCGATCACGCCCGAGCAGGCCCGCGCCTTCGGGGTCGACCAGCAGGTGCTGAGCCAGTGGATGCAGGACACCGCCCTCGACCAGCGCGCCCGCAAGCTGCGGCTCGGCATCTCGGATGCCGAGGTGGTGCAGCGCATCACCGAGGATCCGAGCTTCCGCGGGCCGTCCGGACAATTCGACCCGGCGCGGTTCAGCGCCATTCTCAGGCAGATCGGCTACAGCGAGCAGAGCTACATCGCCGAGCAGCGCCGCGAGACCTTGCGCCGGCAGATCACCACCACGGTGAGCGGCGACATCAAGCTGCCCAAGACCGCGGCCGAAGCGATCAACCGCTATGAGAACGAGCAGCGCGACATCGACTATGTGGTGCTCGGTCGCGCCCAGGCGGGCGATATCCCGTCGCCCGCGCCCGACGTGCTGGCCAAGTATTTCGACGAGCGCAAGGTGCTGTTTCGCGCGCCCGAATTCCGCAAGGCGACCATCCTGGCACTCATGCCCGAGGATGTCGCACGCACCATCGAGATCGCGGCGGCGGACGTCAAAACCTTCTACGACCAGAACATGGACCGCTTCTCGACGCCCGAGAAGCGGCAGATCCAGCAGATGCTGTTCAACGACAAGGACGAGGCCCACAAGGCGGCCGACCGGCTGGCGGCCGGCCTGTCCTTCGACGACCTCGCCAAGGAGCGCAAGCTCAGCGAGACCGACCTCGATCTCGGGCTGATCCCGAAAACGGCGCTCGCCGACCGCAAGGTGGCGGACGCCGCCTTCGCGCTCGAGCCCGGCAAGGTGAGCGGCGCCATCGACGGCGCCTTCGGCAGCTCGATCGTGCGCGTCGTCAAGGTCGAGCCCGGCAGCACCAAGTCCTTCGCCGAGGTCGAGCCCGAGATCAAGAAAGGGCTCGCTCTGGATCGCGCCAAGACGGAGACGCGCAAGCTGCGCGACAAGATCGACGAGGAGATCGGCGGCGGCGCGCGGCTCGACGAGGTCGCCAAGAAGCTCAATGTGCCGGCCCGCACCATCGAGGCGATCGACCGCTCGGGTCGCGGCCCCGACGGGCAGCCGATCGATCTGCCGAAGGGCGTCGACGTGCTCAACGGAATCTTCTCGGCCGAGATCGGGCTCGAGAATGACGCGCTGCAGACCCCGGAGGGCGGCTACGTCTGGTACGACCTCGTCGGGGTCACGCCTTCGCGCGAGCGTACGCTCGACGAGGTCAAGCCCCAGGTGGAGGCGCGCTGGCGCGACGACGAGGTCGCGGCGCGCCTGAACGCCAAGGCCGGCCAGATGGTCGACAAGCTCAAGGGCGGCGCCAAGCTGGCGGATCTCGCCGCGGCGGACAAGCTCAAGGTCGAGAACGCCCATTGGCTCAAGCGCGGCGACAATTCCGGCGTGCTGGCCCCGAATGCGCTGGCGGCCGTCTTCCGCACCCCGCAGGGCCAGGCCGCGACCGCCGACGGCAAGGATCCCGCCGAGCGCATCGTCTTCGTGGTGACCAACGTGACGGTACCGCAATTCGATCCGGCCTCGCCCGACGCCAAGCGGATCAGCGACGCGCTGCGCGACGCCATGGCCAACGATCTCTATTCGCAATACGTCGCCCGGGTCGAAACCGACCTCGGGGTCTCGGTCAACCAGGGCGCGCTCAACCAGGCGCTCGGCGCAAGCCCGGCGAACTAGGCCGCGCATGCAGATCGAGCCGGCGGCGGCCGCCTTCGCACAGACCTATGCGGCCGGGCGCCCGCAGGTGGTGTGGACCACGCTGGTGGCCGACCTGGAGACGCCGGTCTCGGCCTTCCTCAAGCTCGCGACCCGCCGGCCGCTCAGCTTCCTGCTGGAATCGGTCGAAGGCGGCGCGACGCGCGGACGCTACTCGATCATCGGGCTCGATCCCGACACGGTCTGGCGGGCGAACGGCGCCGATGCCGAGATCAATCGCGCAGCGCGCCGGCAGCCCGACGCCTTCGCGCCCTGCGGGGCGCCACCGCTGGCGGCGCTGCGGGCCTTCATCGCCGAGAGCCGCATCGACATTCCGGACGGGCTGCCGCCGATGGCGGCCGGCATCTTCGGCTATCTGGGCTACGACACGGTGCGGCTGATCGAGGAGATCGGCCCGCCCAATCCCGATCCGATCGGGCTGCCCGACGCGATCCTGGTGCGGCCCACCGTCGTGGTGATCTTCGACGCCGTGAAGGACATCATCACGGTGGTGACGCCGGTCCGCCCCGACCAGGCGGTTTCCGCCAAGGCCGCGCTCGCACGCGCGGCCGAGCGCATCGGGACGGTGGTCGACGACCTTGACCGCGCGCTCGACAAGGAGCAGGCAAGCTCCGACGGCCCGCTGGTGGTCGAGCCGCAGTCGAACACGACGCCGGCCGAATTCCAGCGCATGGTGCTCGCCGCCAAACACTACATCGCGGCCGGCGATATCTTCCAGGTCGTGCTCTCGCAGCGCTTCGAGGCGCCCTTCGGGCTGCCCGCCTTCGCGCTCTACCGCGCGATCCGGCGCATCAACCCGGCGCCCTTCCTGTTCTATCTCGACTACCAGGACTTCGCGGTGGTCGGCTCGAGCCCCGAGATCATGGTGCGCGCGCGCGGCGACACGGTGACGATCCGGCCGATCGCCGGCACCCGGCCGCGCGGGGCGACCCCGCACGAGGACGACGCGCTCGCCGACGAGCTTCTTGCCGATCCCAAGGAATGCGCCGAGCACCTGATGCTGCTCGACCTCGGCCGCAACGACGTCGGCCGGGTCGCGCAGATCGGCACCGTGACGGTGACCGACCAGTTCTTCATCGAGCGCTACAGCCACGTGATGCACATCGTGTCGAACGTCGAGGGCAAGCTCGATCCGAGGCACGACGCGGTCGACGCACTTGCGGCGGGCTTTCCCGCCGGCACGGTGTCGGGCGCGCCGAAGGTGCGCGCCATGCAGATCATCGACGAACTCGAGAAAGAGAAGCGCGGG
>DATBBS010000439.1:0-1985 GCA_036270895.1 Xanthobacteraceae bacterium | reverse complement strand
ACGATTCGTGAACCGATGAATTCCCTGTTGGACCAATCCACACTGACGAGCCTGGCGGAACGGCTGGTCGCCGCCGCGCGCCGCGCCGGCGCCGACGCGGCCGATGCGGTCGCCGAGCGCGGAATGTCGCTGTCGGTGGAGGTCCGCGACGGCACCGTGGAAGCCTCGGAGCGCTCGGAAGGCGACAACATGGGGCTGCGCGCCTTCGTGGGCCGCCGCCAGGCCGTCGTATCGACCAACGACCTCACCGGCAATCTCGACGAGCTGGCCGAGCGCGCGGTCGCCATGGCGCGCGTCGCCCCGGAGGACAAGTTCGCGGGTCTCGCCGAAGGCGACCGGCTCGCAAAGCACATCCCCGATCTCGATCTGCTCGATCCCGCGCTCCCCTCCGTCACGCAGCTCGAGGCGATGGCGCGCGCCGCCGAGGCCGCGGCGCTCGCCGTCAAGGGCGTGAGCAAGTCGGGCGGCGCTTCCGCCTCGGCAGGCATCGGCGGAATGGTGCTGGTGACGAGCGGCGGCTTCAAGGGCTCCTATCTCGGCTCGCGCCATGGCGTGTCCATGCAGGCGATCGCCGGCGAAGGCACCGGCATGGAGCAGGACTATGATTTCTCCTCGGCGATCCACGCGGCCGACCTGACGGCGCCGGATGAGATCGGCCGCTCGGCCGGCGAGCGTGCGGTGCGGCGGCTCAACCCGCGCAAGGTCTCGACCCGGCGCGTGCCGGTCGTGTTCGACCCGCGCATCGCCGGCTCGCTCGTCGGCCATCTCGCATCCGCCATCAACGGCAGCGCGATCGCGCGCAAGACCAGCTTCCTCAAGGACCGGCTGGGCGAAAAGCTGTTCGCGCCCGGCATCGCGATCATCGATGATCCGTTCCGGCGGCGCGGCCTGCGCTCGCATCCCTTCGACGCCGAGGGCGTGGCGGGCGAGCGCCGCGCGCTCGTTGAGAACGGCGTGCTCACCTCGTGGATCCTCGATTGCGCCACCGCGCGCGAGCTCGGCCTCGCGACCACCGGCCATGCCCGGCGCGGTGTCTCCTCGACGCCGTCGCCCGGCGCGTCGAACCTCCATCTCGAGCCCGGAGCGGCAAGCGCCGACGAGCTGATCGCCGACGTCGCGGACGGCTTCTACGTCACCGACCTGATCGGGATGGGGGCCAACATGGTCACGGGCGACTACAGCCGCGGCGCGTCAGGCTTCTGGATCGAGAACGGCGAGCGCACCTACCCGGTCAGCGAGATGACCATCGCGGGACATCTCAACGACATCTTCCGCACCCTGACGCCGGCGAATGATCTGGTCTTCCGTTACGGCACCAACGCGCCGACGGTGCGACTGGAGGGCCTGACCGTTGCGGGCCTCTGACGCCCTCGACCGCGCGGCGCTCGGCCGCCATCTGGTGGCGGCCGTGCGCGAAGCGGGCGCGCTGGCGCTCAAATCCTTCAAGGTGCCGGTCAAGAGCTGGTTCAAGAGCGGCAACTCGCCGGTCTCCGAAGCCGATATCGCGGTCGACGCGCTGCTCAGGGAGCGCCTCGAGGCGGCCGGGCTCGCCTGCGGTTGGCTGTCGGAAGAGACCGAGGACGATCCTTCGCGTCTGGCGGCCAGACAAGTGTGGATTGTCGATCCGATCGACGGAACCCGCGCCTTCCTGGCCGGCCTGCCCGATTGGTCGATCTCGGTCGCGCTGGCGGAAGCGGGCCGCCCGATTCTGGCGGCGATCTTCGCGCCGGTGGCCGGCGATCTGTTTCTCGCGAGCGCCGGCGGGGGCGCGACCTGCAACGATCGCCCGATCACGACGACGGCCGGTGCGTCGCTGGCGGGCGCTCGCGTGGCTGGACCCAAGCGGTATATCGATGGGCTGTCGGCGATCGAACCGACGCTGGTCGCCGTGCCGAAGGTCCATTCGCTGGCGCTGCGTCTCGCCTGGGTGGCGCAGGGCCGGCTCGACGTCGCCTTCACGGGAACCAACAGCCATGACTGGGACC
>DATBBS010000438.1:0-3076 GCA_036270895.1 Xanthobacteraceae bacterium | reverse complement strand
TTTTTCCTGGCAAGCGATGGTCGGCCGCGACCTCTCCTGGCTCACCTTTGCCATTACGGTCGAGAATTTCACCAGTGCCATCGGCACGGTGATCTTTGTCGCCTATATTTCGGCGCTGTGCCGCAACCCGCTGCACACCGCGATGCAGTACGCGCTTCTCACCGCCTGTTCCGCGGTCGGGCGCACCTATCTGCCCGCCGTTGGCGGGGTCATCGCAGAGGCGACCGGCTGGGAGTGGTTTTTTGCGATCTGCGCGCTTGCGGCCCTGCCGAGCTTCCTGCTGCTCGCCTTCTTGCAATGGCGCGGCCATTTCGACGGACTCGCGGTCAAATCGAATTGAGCCGCACGGCTAGTCTGGCTGCCCTCGGGCGAAGATGAATTTCCGAAGTACTCCGAAAGCCGATGTGAAGTTGACCCTGTTGAGGGGAGTCCGGTTGGTCGCAATGGGCCAATGAACGAACCCGCTACCGCGGGAGAAAGCGGCGCTGCGGTTGGGGCGCGCCCTAGACGCTTGGCTTGGGGCGGTAACCACGTTGATTGAGCGCGGATGACGGGGCGGGCGCTCCGTCTTGAGGATCGAGGGGTCAAGCACTCCAACCTCAAGACAGGAGCCCCAATGAGCGAGAAGCCCATCAGCCCGTTGCGCCAACGCATGCTCGATGACATGAACATGCGCCGGTTCACGCCCGATACGCAACGCGAGTACATCCGCGCCGTCAAGAGGCTCGCGGCCTACCTCGGCCGATCTCCCGACACCGCGACGCCGGAAGAGCTACGGACATTTCAACTGCATCTAACCGAGAGCGGCGTGCGGGCGCCGACTATCAACACAACCGTGACGGCGTTGCGGTTTTTCTTCAAGGTAACGCTCGACCGCCCGGAGACGACGCGGCGCCTGGTGTTCGTTTACGAGCCACGCAAGCTGCCGCGCGTGCTGTCGGGAGAGGAGGTGCTGCGCCTCCTGGAGGCCGCCGTCAGTCCCAAGCACAAGGCGGCGCTCAGCGTGGCCTACGGGGCCGGCCTGCGGGCCATGGAGGTGGTCGCCCTGAAGATCGGCGACATCGATTCCAAGCGCATGATGCTGCGGGTGGAGCAAGGCAAAGGCCGCAAGGATCGCTTTGCCATGCTGTCGCCGCAGCTGTTGGAGCTGCTGCGCGACTGGTGGCGCATCGCGCATCCCGCGGTGTGGATGTTTCCCGGCCGCGACCCCATCAAGCCGATGACCACACGCCAGTTCAATCGCGCCTGCCACATGGCGGCCGAACTGGCTGGGCTGCCCAAATGGGTTGCGCCGCACACGCTGCGACACAGATTCGCCACGCATCTGCTTGAGCAGAATATCGACATCCGCGTGATCCAGGTCTTGCTCGGTCATGCCAAGCTCGACACCACGGCGCGCTACACTCAGGTGGCCACCAACATCATCCGCGAGGTCATGAGCCCGCTGGATCGGCTTACGCCCCTGAGGCCGAAGCCGACGGACTCCCCGCCAGCATAACGGGCCGCCATGGCCCGTCCAGCTCTGGAGGTCGCGGACATCTTCCGCGGCCACGGGACCGCGTGGCGTCATGCCAACCGCGGTCACGTGAGCCTCGACCAGCTCAAGGTGATGAGCGCCATCGCGAGCTGCCGCACCGCGGCGCTCGGCGGCCATGTCGCGCGCTGCGAGGACTGCGCCCACACCGCGATCGCCTACAACAGCTGCCGCAACCGGCACTGCCCCAAGTGCCAGGGCGCGGCAGCGCGCGAATGGATGGCGGCGCGCGAGGCCGAGCTGCTGCCGGTGCCCTACTTCCACGTGGTCTTCACGCTGCCCTCGGCGATCGGCGACATCGCCTATCAGAACAAGGCCGTGATCTACGATCTCCTGTTCAGGGCATCCGCCGAGACCATGCTCACCATCGCGGCCGACCCCAAGCACCTTGGCGCCCGCGTCGGCATCACCTCGGTGTTGCACAGCTGGGGTTCGGCGATGACCCATCATCCGCACATCCACATGATCGTGCCGGGCGGCGGGCTCGCCCCGGACGGCAGCCGTTGGATCTCATGCAAGCCGAACTTCCTGCTGCCCGTGCGCGTGCTCGCCAAGCTGTTCCGCCGCTTGATGCTCACCAAGCTTGCGGCGGCACATCAGGCGGGTCGGCTGCAATTCTTCGGCGCACATACACATCTGGCCGACGCCAAGGCGTTCGCGGCGTTCCTGGCCCCGCTCCGAAGCAAGCGTTGGTTCGTCTACGCCAAGCGCCCGTTCGCAGGGCCCAAGGCCGTGCTCGCCTATCTGTCGCGCTACACGCATCGCGTTGCCATCTCGAACCGTCGCCTGGTCGCGCTCAACGAGCGCAGCGTCACCTTCAAGGTCAAGGACTACCGGATCGAAGGACCGGGCCGCTATACCACGATGACGCTCGACACCGGCGAGTTCATCCGCCGCTTCCTCATCCATGTCTTGCCCAAGGGCTTCCACCGCATCCGCCACTACGGCCTGTTCGCCGGCAGCAACCGCGCCGAGACGATCGCGGCAGCACGCGAACTCTTGAACCTCGTGGAGCCTGCAGCCGCTGCTTCGACAAAAGCTCAGCAGGCGGCCAAACCCGATCCGGCCACCCAGGCGCTCGCCCAACCATGCCCCTGCTGCGGCGGCCGCATGTTCATCATCGAGACTTTCGACGCCGGCTGCCATCCACGCCACCGGCCGACCAAGCCTCTCGTGGTGATCAGGATCGATACGTCATGAGCACAAGCGCGCCATTCCGCACCCGCATCGCCAAGAGCGCGCTGGTCATCGACCGGCAATGCTGGTGCTTGCTTCCACGCCGCTCATTCCCCGCCCTTCGTACGCCAAGCCATCTTCATGACGCCCGAGCTAAAGCCGATCAACCGCAGCGGTAGCCGCAATCAACCCCGCCATACGCCGAGCCGCCACCCTCACAAGCTCTGCTCTGCGCCCAAATCCCCATAGCGCTCGCGGCAGCCATCCTGCTCAACTTCCCGCGGGTTCCTTCCCTGGAGGCTTTCGGACGACGGCCCCAGTGCAAGTGGAAACCTCGCAATGGGCCGTCATCCGAAACCCTTCACA
>DATBBS010000437.1:0-4312 GCA_036270895.1 Xanthobacteraceae bacterium | reverse complement strand
CGCACCGTGACGGCGGCCGAATTCCTGAAACTGCCACTGCCGCCGCGGGAAATGATCCTCGACCCATGGCTGCCGGAAAAAGGGCTGGCAATGATCTATTCGCCGCGCGGCGTCGGAAAAACCTTCCTAGCCCATGTTTCCCTTTTGCGCGTGTAACGCATTGATTTTGCTGAGGTCGATTTTTGGTTTGTCACTACATCACGGTCTGGCCTGGGGCTGGTGGGGTGGGCGGGTCGAGGTTGGTGATGCCGATGGCGCGAAGGAGCGTTGCGGCGCGCTGTGTACCGGCGGTGACGGAGCGTTTTGTCGTGCCGTTGCCGAGGTCTATATCGACCACGCGGATGGATTTGAGAATCGTCAATGCTTCGGTCGCGGAGAGATCGAGGCGCGCGGCTTTGAGCTTCTTCTCGATGGCGCGATGGATGAGGAAGGCGAGTGCGGCGACAAAGATGTGCGCCTCGACGCGATCTTCGGTTTGATGATAGATCGGCCGCAGATCGATGACGTCTTTCAGATTAGCAAAGCAGCGTTCGACTTCCGAAAGTTCCTTATAGAGGCGTACCGCGTCGACGGCGGACAGATTGGGCTCTTCGGTCTGGATGACGTATTTGCCTTCGTAGGCCTGCTCGCGCGCGAAATGGACCGGGTGCTCGAAGAAGCGAAACACGCAATCCTCGTAGGACCAGCCATAATAGCGGTGGCCATGATTGCGGGAGAGCACGCGGGCCGCAGCAGCACCGACCTTCTCGGCGGCCTTGAGCTGTCCCTTGGCGATGCGCCGTTGCAGCCTTTCGAGCCTTGTGCGCACCCGCTCCATGGCCTTGATACGGTGGGCGCGCTCGAAAGCCTGGCGTTCTTCGGAGTGAACGACAAACACCCGCACGCCCGGCTGGTTGGATAAGACCTCCTGAACCAGCGTCTTGGGCGATGACGCTTTCTCGCGCGCCGTGATGCCGACCGGACATTCGATCCACACCGCGGTCGCGCTTTGGATGTAGTCGAACACTTCGCCGCTGCGCCGGCGGTTGCGGCCGACGATGTAGCCGTGGCCGTGCGCGCGCAGGTCATCGAGGTTGTGGCTGGTGACCATGCCGCGGTCGCCGACGAACACGACGCGTCTGAGCCCGAAGCGTTGCTCCAGATCGCGCAGCACGTCAGGCACCGTCTTGGCATCGCGCCGGTTGCCCGCGAACACATGATGGGCGATCGGCCAGCCGTCGACCAGAACCAGGCCCACCAGCACCTGCGGATTGCGCGGCTTGCCATCCCGGCTGTGGCCATTGGCGCCGATCCCGGGCGGCCCCCGGCCCTCGAAATAGGTCGAGGTCAGGTCGTAGAACACCATATCGACCTTGAGCGAGAACAGATCGCGCAGCGTGGCAAAGAGCGCGTACTCGATCTCGACCTTGCGCTCCAGCAATTGATCGAGCGTGCGATACCATTGCTTGAGCTGGCGCAGCGCCACCCGTACCCGCGGCGTCCGGCTGGCGAGGCGCTCGCCGTCGTCGCGCCATGCGGGGAGCCATCGCCGACCCTGGCGGTCGCACACAAAGTCGGTCTCCAGCCAGCGCGCCAAGCCATGCTCGCTGCCCGGCGCGGTCAGCCGATTGACGACCAACACCAGCGCGCGATCGCTCAGTGTCGTGGCGTCGCGACGGGTCGGCGTGGCGAGCCTGTCGAGCGTCGCTTCGAGGCCGAGCTCGCGCCACACATGGTCCGCCACCAGCATCGGTCCCCAATCCCACGCCGCCACGGCGCAAACGTTTTCCTCTCGGATGGCGCCGTCACGCACCGCCTCGCCGTGCAACAGGCGCATCAGCTTATCGAGGTCGAGATGGGCCGCCAGCAGATCCCTGCGGCCAAGATTGAGTACCGTGCGATGCCGCGTCTTGCCGTTCTGCCGAAAGGCTTCGACGACGCGCACATATTCGTGCTTGACGCCTTTGCCGCCGGCGGCGCGAACCACCCGCAGAAACATGGCCTCCTCCGAAACCGTGTCCCTGCGGGGAGTCGCATGAGAATCAGCAAACAGCAAGATCAAAAAATGAAATAATAACGCTACTTCTGTCCCTACATTTTGGAGAAATCAAAAATCGACATCAATAATATCAGGTACTTAGCGGTTAGGCCCCGCCCGCAAAAGGGAAACATGCGCTAGTCCGAACTTCCTTCTATCGAAACCTATAGAGGTTTGATTTTGATGGGCTTCCCGGAAAATGGTCAGGAAAATGTAGCCATGTAAATAGCGATATTTTTATTGATTATGTGGCTCAGGTTCGTTATATTATATCCATGTATATCGAATCGGTTCCGAACCGGAATTCGCCGCCCGCCATCCTGCTGCGCGAGAGCTATCGGGACGGCGCCAAGATCAAAAAGCGCACGATCGCCAATCTGTCGGATTGGCCGCGCGAACTCGTCGAGGGGCTGCGCACGCTGCTCAAGGGCGGCACCGCGACGCCGGCCGACCAGGAGAGCATCATCGTGCGGCGCAGCCTGCCGCACGGCCATGTCGCCGCCGTGCTGGGCACGCTGCGCCACATCGGGCTCGACCGCATCCTCGGTCCGGCCGGCAACCGGCCGCGCGATCTCGTCATCGCCATGATCGTGGCGCGGCTGATCGCGCCGGCTTCCAAGCTCGCCACCGCCCGCATGCTCGATCAGGCGACCGCCGCCTCCAGTCTCGGCGACGTGCTCGGCCTCGGTGCCGTCGATGAGGACGAACTCTATGCGGCCATCGACTGGCTCGGCGAGCGTCAGGGCGCAATCGAGGCGGCGCTCGCCCGCAAGCATCTCGCCGACGGCACGCTGGTGCTCTACGACGTGTCGTCGAGTTACCTGGAGGGGCGCTGCTGCGAACTCGCCCGGCTCGGCTACAATCGCGACGGCAAGACCGGCAAGCTGCAGATTGTCTACGGCCTGCTGTGTGCGCCGGACGGCTGCCCGGTGGCGATCGAAGTGTTTGAGGGCGATACCGGCGACCCGGCGACGCTCGCGGCGCAGATCGACAAGATCAAGGCGCGCTTTGCCCTCAAGCATGTGGTGCTGGTCGGCGACCGCGGCATGATCACGCAAGCGCGCATCGACGCCGACATTGCGCCGGCCGGCCTCGACTGGATCACGGCGCTGCGCGCCCCGGCGATCCGGGCGCTGGTCGAGGCCGGCGAACTGCAACTCTCGCTGTTCGACCAGCGCGACATGGCGGCCATCACGTCGCCCGATTATCCGGGCGAGCGGCTCATCGTCTGTCGCAACGGCGAACTCGCGCGCGAGCGGACCCGCAAACGCCTCGACCTGTTGGCCGCGACCGAAAAGAACCTCGCCGCCATCGCGGCTGCGGTTGCGCGCGCCAGGCAGCCGCTGCGCGGCAAAGACGAGATTGGTCTGCGGGTCGGCGCCGTCGTCAACCGCTACAAGATGGCCAAGCACTTCGAACTCGACATCGGCGAGGCGAGCTTCGCGTTCCGCCGCAAGACCGACGCCATCGCGGCCGAGGCGGCGCTTGACGGCTTCTATGTGGTGCGCACCAACTTGCCCAAACGCCTGCTCGGCGATGCCGCCACGGTCGGCGCCTACAAGTCGCTCGCCAAGGTCGAGCAGGCGTTCCGCTCGCTCAAGACGATCGACATCCATTTGCGGCCGATCTTCCACTGGACCGCGCCGCGCGTGCGCGCCCACGTTCTGCTATGCATGCTCGCCTATCATGTCGAGCATCACATGCGCGCACGCCTCGCCCCGATGCTCTACGACGAGACCGATCACCAGGCCGCCGCCGCCAAGCGCGCCAGCATCGTCGCCAAGGCCGCGCGCTCCGACGCCGCCATCCGCAAGCAAACCACCGGCCGCACCGACGACGGCCTGCCGGTGCACAGCTTCCGGACCCTCCTCGCCGACCTCGGCACCTATTGCCGTCTCCAGGCCACCACCGCCCTCAACGAGAAATACGTCTTCACCCTTCACACCAGGCCAACCCCAATCCAGCAACGCGCCTTCGAACTGCTCGGCATCAATCCAGATCGTACCCAGTAACAGCCCCCGCACTCGCCACAAACAAACGCGAGTTCAGTGGGTTATCGTTTCCGCAAGGAGGAAGTTCGGGCTAGCGTTTCGCCCAGGGGTGTTTTGGGAGTCCCTATCCTGCCCGCTCCCAAAAAAGGGGGAATTGCCCCTGGGCGACCTACGGGAATTCGCCCAGGGGTGTTTGAGAGCCGGCGAGGTATTTCGCGCGCGAAAAGGCCCACCCGACGCGGGCGTCTTGGTCAAAGCGCCGATCCGGTACGGCCGACTTTCGCGCAGCAAGACTTACACGATG
>DATBBS010000436.1:0-1754 GCA_036270895.1 Xanthobacteraceae bacterium | reverse complement strand
GGTTACCCGGCCTGCGTGGCTCACGGTGCCGGGCGTTTCCAGAGGAGAGTCCCTGCAGATTCCCTGCTGTTTGCAGGAAACCCGCCCAGGAACGCACCCCTGAAATGAGACACAAAAACAACCACGAGGTCTCGAGGCGGGCCTGTGGCCGCCCGGGCTGGCGACACCACCCGTCCCTGCAAATTCCCTGTATTTCGCCTGTATTATCAGGAAAAAACAGGGGCGCACGCCTGTAGATCCACGCCATCGGCCCTGTTATTCGTGCGCCTGTCGCCTGTTTCCGCGTCTTTTTACAGAGGTTCAGCGCATAGACCTCATGGTGAGGAGCGCGCGCAGCGCGCGTCTCGAACCATGGGCCGCTTGCACCGCTCCCGCCCGTCGCCCGTCCTTCGAGACGCGGCCTTCGGCCGCTCCTCAGGACGAGGTCGAGTCGATTGCTCAGCCGATCTGCGCGCCGAAGTGCTCGCGAAAGACGCGGTATCCCTTGGGCGTGATGGCGACGGCGCGCGTGCCGTCGATGCGACGAATCCAGGCCTGCGCAAAACTCTGGCCGCAGATTTCCGCACCGAGCGATCCCGCGAGATGCGGCCGCCGCTCGCTCCAATCGAGGCACGGCCGGCACAGGATACGGATGGCCCGGCGTCCACGACGCTCGCGGAGCGTCGGGATGTCGATACCCACCCGGCCGAGCAGGGCGACGCCGGAATTGGTGATCACCCCGCCGTCGCTGGTGAATTCCGCATGGCCACCCGCGACCAGCGCGTCCGCGAGCGCGACGCCGAGGCGTCCCGCCAGATGGTCGTAGCAGGTGCGCGCCGCTCTCATGGCGGCGTCGCGCGGTCCGACCACGAGCCTGGGTCGCGTCGCGTCGAGGTCCGACGCCACCCGCATGATGCTTTCCATCATCCGCGCCACGGCGGGCGTGGCCAAGCGATGGTAGTGGTGGCGTCCCTGCTTCTCCGCGCTTAGCAGTCCGGCCGCCGTCATGCGGGCCAGGTGGCCGCTCGCGGTCTGCGGCGCAATGCCGGCGACGCGCGCGAGCTCCGACGCGGTGAGGGCGCGACCGTCCATGAGCGCATGCAGCATGCCGGCCCGCGCCGGATCGCCGGCGAGCGCGGCGACTTCTGCGAACAGGGCGTTGCTGGCCATGGGTGCCATCCTCGACGGGTCGATGGGATGATACACGGATCGCGATCCCGATGCTTCGGCCGCCACCGTAGCATCTTCGGTTCGCCGGCGGTCAGTGTGGCGCAATGATCACGACACGGCGAGCCGGCACATTCTACGGGTGGCGGGTGGTGAGCGCCGCCTTCCTGCTCGCCGTGTTCGGCTGGGGCATGGGCTTCTACGGCCCACCGATCTTTCTCGAGGCGGTCCGTGCCACACGGGGCTGGCCGCTGGCGTTGATTTCCACCGCGATGACGGCGCATTTCCTGATCGGCGCCCTCATGGTGGCCAACCTGCCGGCGCTTTATCGCCGCTTCGGCCTGCCGGCCGTCACGCGGGCGGGCGCGCTCTCGCTGGCGCTCGGTATTCTCGGATGGGCGGTCGCGATATCGCCTTGGCAACTCTTCGCTGCCACGATTTTCAGCGGCGCCGGCTGGGCCGCCACCGGCGCGGCCGCCATCAACGCGGTCGTGTCGCCCTGGTTCGTGCGCAACAGGCCCGCCGCGCTCGCCATGGCGTATAACGGCGCGAGCATCGGCGGCGTGGTCTTTGCGCCGCTCTGGGTCGCCGCCATCGGGTTGGTGGGA
>DATBBS010000435.1:0-1971 GCA_036270895.1 Xanthobacteraceae bacterium | reverse complement strand
GCACACGCCCTCGCGGCAGGAGCGGCGGAAGGTCAGCGTCGGGTCGACCGTGTTCTTGATCCAGATCAGCGCGTCGAGCACCATCGGGCCGCAATCGTCGAGATCGACCGAATAGGTGTCGATGCGCGGATTGGCGCCGTCATCGGGATTCCAGCGATAGATGCGGTATTCGCGCGTCCGCGTCGCGCCCGCCGGCGTGGGCCAGGCCTTGCCGTCGGTGATCTTGGAGTTCTTCGGCAGCGTGAGCTGGACCATGGTGTTTTCCTGTTAGCATGATCCCGAAAAGTGGGTACCGGTTTTCGGAAAAGATCACGCTCCACTAATAATCTTCCCGCCGCTCAATACACGCGGGCCTTCGGCTCGACATACTGCACGTCGTTGGTCATCGTGTAGGTGTGCACCGGGCGATAATCGATCGTCACCTTGCGGGTGGCGACGTCGAGCCATGCCAGGGTGTGCTTCATCCAGTTCTTGTCGTCGCGATCCGGATGGTCCTCGCGCGCGTGCGCGCCGCGACTTTCCTTGCGGTTGAGGGCCGAGTCCATGGTCACGACCGCCTGGGCGATCAGGTTGTCGAACTCCAGCGTCTCGACCAGGTCGGTGTTCCAGATCAGCGAGCGGTCGAACACCCGCACGTCGGAGGCGCCCGCCATCACGTCGTGGATGAGCTTGGAGCCTTCCTCCAGCACCTCGCCGGTGCGGAACACCGCGCAATTGTTCTGCATCACGCGCTGCATATGGGCGCGCATGGCCGCGGTCGGGGTTGCGCCGGAGGCGTAGCGCAACGCATCGAGGCGCGCGAGCGGGCGTTCGGCGGAATCCTTCGGCAGTTCCGGCTGCTTGTCGTCCGGCGTGATCAGCTCGGCGCAGCGCAACCCGGCGGCGCGGCCGAACACCACCAGATCGATCAGCGAATTCGAGCCCAGCCGGTTGGCGCCGTGCACCGACACGCAGCCCGCCTCGCCCAGCGCCATCAGCCCGGGCACCACCTGGTCGTCGTTGCCGTTGCGCTTGGTCAGCACCTCGCCGTGAAAATTGGTCGGTATGCCGCCCATGTTGTAATGCACGGTCGGCAGCACCGGGATCGGCTCGCGGGTGACGTCGACGCCGGCGAAGATGCGCGCCGATTCCGAGATGCCGGGCAGCCGCTCGGCCAGGATCTTGGGGTCGAGATGATCGAGGTGCAGGAAGAGGTGATCCTTCTTCGGGCCGACGCCGCGGCCTTCGCGGATCTCGATCGTCATGGCGCGCGACACCACGTCGCGTGACGCCAGATCCTTGGCGGAGGGCGCATAGCGCTCCATGAAGCGCTCGCCATTGGCGTTGGTGAGGTAGCCGCCCTCGCCGCGCGACCCTTCGGTGATCAGGCAGCCGGCGCCGTAGATGCCGGTCGGGTGAAACTGGACGAATTCCATGTCCTGCAGCGGCAGGCCGGCGCGCAGCACCATCGCGTTGCCGTCGCCGGTGCAGATATGGGCTGACGTGCAGGAGAAATAGGCGCGCCCGTAGCCGCCGGTCGCCAATATCGTCATCTGCGAGCGGAAGCGGTGGATGGTGCCGTCGTCGAGCTTGAGCGCCAAGACGCCGCGGCACCGGCCCTCGTCGTCCATGATCAGGTCGATGACGAAATACTCGACGAAGAACTCGGCCGCATGCTTGAGGGCGGCGCCGTAGAGCGTGTGGAGCATGGCGTGGCCGGTGCGGTCGGCGGCCGCGCAGGTGCGTTGCGCCGTCCCCTTGCCGTAATGGGTGGTCATGCCGCCGAACGGGCGCTGGTAGATCTTTCCCTCTTCGGTGCGCGAGAAGGGCACGCCCCAATGCTCGAGCTCATAGACCGCCTTGGGCGCCTCGCGGCACAGATATTCGATCGCGTCCTGGTCGCCGAGCCAGTCCGAGCCCTTGACCGTGTCATACATGTGCCAGCGCCAGTCGTCCTCGCCCATGTTGCCGAGCGCGGCCGAGATGCCGCCC
>DATBBS010000434.1:0-5686 GCA_036270895.1 Xanthobacteraceae bacterium | reverse complement strand
TCCTCATGGAAGGCGCCGTGGTTGCGGAAGCTGTTGAGATAAAGCTTGAGCGACTTCGATTCGACCAGCCATCGCTTCGGCACATAGTCGATTACCAGGATGGCGAAGTCGGGCTGGCCGGTGACCGGGCAGAGCGAGGTGAATTCCGGAAAGGTGAAGCGCGCCACATAGGCGCTGCCGGGATGCGGATTGGCGACGCGATCGAGCTTCGCGGCATTGGGCGAGGCGGGAAGGGGGCTCGGCTTGCCGAGTTGCAGGGTCTTGCGGGCCATCGATGCACCGTCCGATCGTTGCGCGTTTGCAACAGGTTCGCGCAAGCCGCCGGCCTCCGGCGGTTGCGCCTCCTGTTCCTTTGACTCCGTTTAGCCTATTGATAGATTGCAGTCTCGCTAAGCTTACGGTTGTGTGGTCGCCCGGAACCAAGATGGCTCGGTCCACGAAAGATATGCCGGCCTGGCGCCTATTCGGCGCCACGCTCGCCGGATTCGCGATCGGCATCCAGATCCTGCTCGCCGGCTTTCTCATCGGCCACGCCGCCGTGGCGGCGGATCGATCCGAATTATCCGTCATCTGCAGCCACGATCCGGGGGCGAGCGATCCCAGCCTCCCGTCAGGCCCGCCGTCGCATGGCCAGTGTCCGGCCTGCGCTTGTCCGCAATGGGCCAAGCTCCTTGTAGCGCCGCCGGCCTCGCCGAGCGTTGCGGTCGTGCTCCCACGCTCGGAGCCTCTCCAGGTCACGGCGAACCAAGTTCCGGGCGAGCGTTATTTTCACTCGCCCTATGCTTCGCGCGCTCCGCCGCAATCCGCTTGACGGCCGAGTGAGCCCGGGACGCCGGCGTCGATCCGGTTCCCGAACGCGATCGAACTCATCCAAGCGGAGTCATATCCATGCGCAAGTCCGTGGTGCTCGGGGCAGCGCCCGTGGCGCTCGCCATCATCATCTCGGCCAGCAGTGCGTCGGCGCATTGCTTCGTCGGCGGCCGTTTCTTTCCCGCGACGCTCGCCATCGACGATCCTTGTGTCGCCGACGAGATGTCGCTGCCGACGGTGTCGGGGTTCAAGACCGGCGACGATCCGGCCGCGCGCGAGCTCGACATCTCGGTCGAGTATTCCAAGCGGATCACCGAATACTTCGGTGTCTCGGTCGCGTCCACCTGGACGCATCTGCGTCCGCCCGGCATGCCGAGCGCGAGCGGCTTCCAGAACGTCGAGACCACGTTCAAGTACCAGTTCCTCACGCTTCCGGAGCAGGAATTCGTGATGTCGGCCGCCCTCGCGGTCGAATGGGGCAACAGCGGCGCCGCCGGCGTCGGGGCCGAACCTTTCACCACCTACACGCCGACGATCTACATGGGCAAAGGCTTCGGCAACCTGCCCGATAGCCTGTCGTGGCTGCGGCCGATCGGCATCACCGCGCAGGTCGGCTACGCGATCCCGTCGAGCGCGGCGTCGATCAGCGTCGACCCCGACAGCGGCGACACCATCATCGACAATCGTCCCCGCTTCCTGAACTACGGCGGCTCGCTGCAATACAGCATGCCCTACCTCAAGTCGTCGGTGGTGGATCTGCAATTGCCGGACTTCTTCAATCACCTGATCCCGATCGTCGAGTGGAGTTTCCAGACCCCGGTCAGCAACAACTTCAACACCGGGATCGGCACCACCGGCACGATCAATCCGGGGGTGATCTGGGTCGGGAACTACTTCCAGGTCGCGCTCGAGGCCATCATCCCGGTCAACCGCGCGAGCGGCTCCGGCGTCGGCGGCATGGCGCAGCTGCACCTCTATCTCGACGACATTTTCCCGACCACGATCGGAAAGCCGATCTTCGGCACCGCCGCCAACCAAGGGAGGCCGATCTTCGGCAACTGACCATGCGTATCATCCGTCACGTCACGTTATCCTCCGCACTTTTTTTGGCGTTTGTGGGCGGCGCCGCGACCGCGCAGGCGCACGCCTATCTGGATCACGCCAGTCCGCTGGTCGGCAGCGTCGTCAGTGCGCCGAGCGAGGTCCGCATGTGGTTCACGCAAGCGCTCGAGCCGCGCTTCAGCGCGGCCCAGGTGCGCTCGAGCTCCGGCGCCGTGGTGGGGACCGGGGCGGTCGATCCCGCCAACCCGAAGGAGATGGTGATCCGGGTGCGCGCGCTGCCGCCCGGCAAGTACAAGGTGCAATGGAAAATCCTTTCGGTCGACACCCATCGCACCGAAGGCAACTGGGGATTCGAGGTGCGGCCATGAGGCCGATCTTTTCGCTCTTCGCCGCCCTTCTTGCGGTCACGGCATCAAGTGCTTATGCGCGCGATTATCGGGTCGGATCGCTGGACATTTCCGATCCGTGGTCGCGCGCCACCCCGAAAGGCGCGGCCGTCGGCGGCGGATATCTCAAGATCAAGAATGGCGGGACCACACCCGACCGTCTGACCGGCGGTTCATCGGACGTCGCCGCCAAGGTCGAGGTCCACACGATGACCATGGACAATGGGGTGATGAAGATGCGCCCGGTCGAGGGCGGCCTGGAGATCAAGCCTGGCGCGACCGTCGAATTGAAGCCCGGTTCCAACCACCTCATGTTCGTCGGATTGAAGAAGCCGCTCGCCGCGGGCGACCACGTCAAGGCGACGCTGACATTCGAGAAGGCCGGCCCGGTCGATGTCGAGCTTGACGTGAAATCGATGGGCGGGGCGGGCGGCCACGACATGCCTGGCATGAAGATGCAGGGTCATTGATCGACCGGATCGGGAGTTGGGCGCTTATGCCGTGCCGCGACCGCCGCAAGCGCGCTACCGGATATTGAACCTGACCGGCACGGTGAAATCGAACTTGGCCCCGGGCAGATCAGCTGGCGGGGCCGGGAAGGGCTGCGCGCGGCGCACGGTGGCCAAGGTCTCCTGGTCGAGCGCCGCATGGCCGGAGCTGCGCAGGACCTGGCTCGCCAGCACGCGGCCCTGCCGATCGATCGAGAAGGCGAGCTGGACCACGCCGGTCTCGCCGCGCGCCTGCGCGGCCGGCGGATAGGCCTTGTTGCGCTCGATCAGCCCGACGATCCTGCTGTGCCAGGAGTTGACGACCGTCAGGCTGGCGGTGCGCTGGCGCTGCGGCGCCGTGGTCACCGGGACCGGCGGCTGCGGCTTGGGCTTCGGCCGGTCGGGCTTCACCTCCTGAGGTGGAGGCAGGGCCGCGATGGCGGGCGCCGGCGTGGGTGGCAGCTCGATCTTTTCCTCGACCTTTTCTTCGGCTTTCTCGGGCTCGGGCGGCGGCGCTTCGGTCTCTTGCTGCTTCGGGCCCGGCGCAACGTCGTCCGGCGCATCGATCGCCGCGTTGGCCAGGGGCGCGAGATCGACCAGGATCGCGTCCGACGCTTCGCCCGCGACGAGCGGATCCTGCCAGGTCATCAGCATCCCGGCGCCCGCCGCGTGGAGGCCGAGCACCACCACGATGCTCAGCGCCCAGCGCCGCAGCTCGGCCCTGTCGAGCGCCGCAGTCACGGCGCCTTCTCGAGCCCGACCAGCGCGACCTTGAGGAAGCCGGCCGTGCGCAGGAGGTTCATCACCTCCATCACGTCCCCGTAAGACACGAGCCTGTCGGCGCGCAGGAAGATGCGCGCCTCCTTATCGCCCTTCGTTTCCTGCTCCAGCGTGGCGCCGAGCGCGTCGCGCCCCACGACCTCATTGCCGAGCGTCAAGGTGAGATCTGGCTTCACGGTGAGGAACAAAGGCTGCGGCGGGCGCTCCTGCGGCGGCGCCGTCGACGACGGCAGGTCGACCGAGATGTCGACGGTCGCGAGCGGCGCCGCCACCATGAAGATGATCAGCAGCACCAGCATCACGTCGATGAAGGGCGTGACGTTGATCTCATGGACCTCGTCGAGCTCGTCCTTGCCGTGATCGAGACGGACGCTCATGGCCTGTTCCTCGCGCTCATTCGGCCGCGGTCGAGACCGGCTTGCGGGCGCTGGTGCGCCGATCGAGGTCGCGGCTCGCCAGCCGCAACGTCTCGGCCGAGGTGTCGGCGAGCTGGGCCCGGTAACCGGCGATCTGGCGGGCGAACACATTATAGATGACGACCGCGGGGATCGCCGCCGCGAGACCGAAGGCGGTCGCCAGCAAGGCTTCGGCGATGCCGGGCGCCACCACGGCCAGATTGGTGGTGTGCGCCTTGGAGATGCCGATGAAGCTGTTCATGATGCCCCAGACGGTGCCGAACAACCCGACGAAGGGCGCGGTCGCCCCGATGGTGGCGAGCACGCCGGTGCTGCGGCTGATTTTGCGCCCATAGGCGGCCTCGATCCGCTCCAGGCGCGAGGCGATGCGCTCCTTCAGTCCGTCCTTGTCGAGGGCGTCGGCCGACACCCGGACCTCGGCGAGCGCTGCCGCGATGAACTCGCCGGCCGGCCCGGACGTGCCGGCGCGCTGGGCTTCCGACAGCGAGACCGCCGACGACAGCTTGCCGATCGCGGCGCGCAGCTTTCGCTTGGCGCCAAGAAGCTCGATCGTCTTGGCGAGCCAGATGGTCCATGTCACGACCGAGGCGAGCGCGAGACCGATGATGACGCATTTCACCACCGGGTGCGCCGACATGAACATGCCCCAGGGCGTGAGGTCGCGCGGCAGCGCCGCGGCGCCGACGGCCGGAGCGCCATCGGGCTCCGACTGAGCCCAGGCGGCGCCCGCGAGCATCAGCCATGCGGCCGCGCCGAGCAGGGATGCCCCACAATGACAGGACAGCCGCGAACCGCGCCGGCCTTGACCTGGTGTTCTGCGTTTCATGATCTGCATGTCGATATCACTCATCCCGGACCGAATTTTTGCGAGAATCCCACATAATAGCCCCGGCGCGGGCCGAATTGCGGCGCGAAGACGCCGATCCCCGAGCCGTCGCGGATCTCATAGCTGGTATCGAAGACGTTCACGATGTCGAAGCGCAGCGTGAAGGGCTTTGCGCCCGGCACCTCGAATTCGCGCGACGCGCCGACGTCGACCTGGCTGTAGAACGGCAGATGCTCCGAATTGTGGTCGCCGCTGCGCAACCCGCTGCCCGCGATCACCTTCGCGCTGAACAGCGTCTTGTCCCACAGATAGGACGCGCCCGCCGATGCGGTGATGGTCTGGGCGTGGTCGGTGTAGATGTAGTTGCTGGCGATGAAGGCGAGGTCGTCGGCCGTGAACAGCTGCTGGTTCGACACGATGTTCTTGGCGCGCTGCGTCGCCCAGGCGACGTTCAGATAGGCATTGAACCTGCCGTCCGTATAGACATTGCTGAGCTCCAGCCCCCAGTTGTAGCCCTTGTCGTAGTTGAAGCCGGTCAGCACGCGCGCGGCGCCGAACTGGCCATCGTCGATCAGGTCGCGCGCCAGCTTGTAATAGGCGTCGACACCGACCTGGTAGCGGCCGAATTTCTGCGTCACCCCGACGTCGAAGACGTGCGAGCGCTCGGGCAGCATGGGGCTGCTTCCGGGGACGTTGGGATCGGCTTCGTTCACGGTCCCGTTGAAGATCGCGAAATTCGCCGGCGTCGCGATCGCCTGCACGGGCGGCGTGAAATAGCGCGCATAGCCGACATGGACATTCGTGGTCTCGAACGGCTTGTAGACCAGGTTGACGCGCGGGCTGAACTGGTTGGCGTCGACGAACTGCCACATCTGGTCGAAGCGCAGGCCGGTATTCAGCGTGAGCTTGTCGGTGAGC
>DATBBS010000433.1:0-2365 GCA_036270895.1 Xanthobacteraceae bacterium | reverse complement strand
CCTTGCTCGACGGCATGACCCGCCGCGGCCCGTTGATCATGGCCAACACCTTTGGGCGACCATGGACATCTGATGGGTTTCGGACGTCGTGGGCCAAGGCGTGCCGCAAGGCCGGGGTCGAGGGCCTGACCTACCACGACCTGCGCGGGTCGGCTGTGGTCCGACTGGCGGTCGCCGACGCGACCGTGCCGCAGATCGCGACCTTCACGGGCCATGGCCTGAAGGACGTCGAGGCGATCCTCGATGCCCACTATCTTGGCCGTGACGTCGCCCTCGCCGAGATCGCGATGCAAAAGCTCGAAGCGAGAACAAAACTGTAAACTGACCTGTAAACCAGCGCCGTCGCGGCGGAGGTCACAGGGTTCTAAGTCTTTGATTTGATTGGTGGGCGCACCAGGGCTCGAACCTGGGACCCGCTGATTAAGAGTCAGCTGCTCTACCAACTGAGCTATGCGCCCGGGTCGCTCGCGGTCGCCCGCGGGCGCGCGTCTCTAGCAAAGGGATGCCCCCCTGTCCAGGGAAGGCCGCCGGGCGGACCCGGTGGCCGTTGGTCGGGACGGGGCGCCGCGCCCGGCGCGAGGCTGCGGCTCAAAGCCGGCCGTGAAAGTCCTCGTCGCCATCGCGCTGCATGCCGCGCATGCCGCCGGGACCGCGCATGCCGTCTCCTTCGCCGAAGCGGCGCGGGCCGGAGCGGAACTCATCGTCGCCGCGCATGCCGCCCGGGCCGCGACGGTCCTGCCACATGCCGTGATGCCGGCCGCGCGGGCCCATGAAGCGCGCCAGCAACCCGAAGCGGTGCTTCTGCCCCTCATCGAGGCCTTGATAGAGCGGGGCCGCCGCGTCCGCGAGGCGCTTCATGGCGGTGCCGCGGCTCGTCATGGCGTCGGCGCGCCGCTGCAGGCGCTCCACCGGATTGGCGGTCGGCGGCTCATTGTGCTCGGCGGCCCGGCGCTCCAGCCGCAACCTCGCCGCTTCCCGCAAGGCCTGCTCGAAGGCCGGCCAGGTCTTCTCCTGGTCGGGATTGAGCCGCAGTCCTGCATGCAGCGCCGCGATGCGCGCGTCCGCGAAGGCGCTCATGTCCTCCGCGCTCGGGCGCCAGATGCCCGGACCGCCAAAACCACCGGGACCGCGAAAACCGCCCGGCCCTTCCGGACGCTGCTGCGCATACACCATCACCGAGCCCGCGATCATGAGCGCCGCGGCGCCGGCGGCTGATTTTTTCCATAGGGTCATGTCTGCAAACCTCCAAAAGCGCTCCCTGACGCAAAGTTAAAATCAAATCAATGACACCGGCAAGTTACGGTTATGTAAGCCGGATGAAGCAACGTTCAGGCTTCGGACGAAGCCATGGCGGCGCGCCCATGGCGCCGTCGGCCGGCCCGCCGCGATCTCATTCGAGCGTGATGACGTGGGTGATCGTCGAGCAGCCGGATCCCGCGCGGTCGGTGCCGCAAATCCGGATGCTGTATCGGTCCGTGCCCTTGGCGCCGGCACTCGGCTTGTAGCGGAAACGCATCGTCCCGAACTCGGTGAGCGTGCCCTTGGCGGGCGGCACCGCGACGGCGGCGGAACGAAATGTGCTCGTCGAACCGCTTCGTAGCCGCGTCACGCAGGCGCCGCCTCTGTTTGACACGCCGGTCGTGGATACGGAGTCATTCTGGGACAGATGAAATACGAAACTCATGATCCGGCACTCCGCCGCGGCGGCGCCGGTCATTGCGATCGACGCCAGCAGCGCCAGCGTTCCCGTCTCCAATCTCATGTCGCCCCCCACCCGCGCGATGCCCGGACCCCGCCGAAGCGGCCCGGTGTATACCGCAAATTACGCAACCAGCCGTCGCACGCAAGCCGTTAACCCCCTGATAACCATATACCCGGCAAAATTTGCCCAACGGAAGCGCCGAACAGGCGCGCGGGGGCATGCGGCATGACCGACATCACGGCGGGCCAGGACGGAAGCCGATTCAAGTTTCCGCGCCCGGCCGAGGTCATGGCGCTGCTGCGGCGCGGCGACGTCGCGCTCGCGGTCGGCGTGCTCACCATCCTGGTGGTGCTGATCCTGCCGCTGCCGCCGCTGCTCTTGGATTTCGCGCTCGCCATCTCGATCATCTTCGCGGTGCTGATCCTGATGACGTCGCTGTTCATCAGCGCGCCGCTCGAATTCTCTACCTTCCCGACCGTGCTCCTGATCGCGACCATGCTGCGGCTCGCGCTCAATCTCGCCTCGACCCGCCTGATCCTCGCCCACGGCCACGAAGGCACCGGCGCCGCCGGACACGTCATCGAGGCCTTCGGCAACTTCGTGATGGCGGGCAACTTCGTCATCGGCATCATCGTGTTCACGATCCTGGTGATCGTGAACTTC
>DATBBS010000432.1:0-1818 GCA_036270895.1 Xanthobacteraceae bacterium | reverse complement strand
TCCGTGCTGATCGCCGAGGCGATCCGCAACGCCCAGAAGCTGAGCGGCAAGAAGCTCGTCACCGGCGAGGACGTGCGGCGCGGACTGGAGACGATCGAGATCAGCGACGCACGCTGGAAGGAATTGGGGCTGGCGGGATTCGGCTCCCCCCTGAAGGTCACCTGCACCGACCACAACGGCCACCAGGCCGCGTATCTGCAGCAATGGGACGGCGCCAAATGGGCGAAGGTCTCCGATTGGCTCGAGCCGATGAAGGACAAGGTGCAGCCGCTGCTCGACGCCGCCGCCAGGGACTATGTGTCCAAGGATCCGGCGTGGCCCAAGCGGACGGAAGTCTGCGACAAGTCGTCGTAAGCCCGTATGACGCCAGCCGCGTCTCGCCCGCATGAAGCACCCGCCGCCGCGGCGGCGGGCCGGATCCTGGCGCTCAACAATATCGAGGTGGTCTACGACCGCGTCATCCTGGTGCTGAAGGGCGTGTCGCTCGAGGTCAAGGCCGGCGGCATCGTGGCGCTGCTGGGCGCGAACGGGGCCGGCAAGACCACGACCCTGAAGGCGATCTCCAATCTGCTGCATGCGGAGCGTGGCGAGGTCACCAAGGGCTCGATCCTGTTCGACGGCGCCGAGGTCCAGTCGTTGTCGCCGAACGAGCTGGTGCGGCGCGGCTGCATCCAGGTGATGGAGGGTCGCCATTGCTTCGCGCATCTCTCCATCGAGGAGAACCTGCTCACCGGCGCCTATACGCGTCGCGATGGCCGGGCCGCGGTGCGCGCCGACCTTGCGCGCGTCTACGGCTATTTCCCGCGCCTGCGGGAGCGCCGCGGCGCGATAGCCGGCTACACCTCGGGCGGCGAGCAGCAGATGTGCGCACTCGGCCGCGCCCTGATGTCGCGCCCAAAAATGATTCTGCTCGACGAGCCGTCGATGGGGCTCGCCCCGCAGGTCGTCGAGGAGATCTTCGGCATCGTGAAGAGCCTGAACGAGCGAGAGGGCGTCTCGTTCCTGCTCGCCGAGCAGAACACCAACATGGCTCTGAGATACGCGAGCTACGGCTATATCCTGGAGAATGGCCGCGTCGTCATGGACGGCGACGCCAAGGCGCTCGCCGAGAACGAGGACGTGAAGGAATTCTATCTCGGCATCGCCGAGGGCCGGCGCAGGTCGTTCCGCGACGTGAAGAACTATAAGCGGCGCAAGCGGTGGCTGGCATGATGCGTCGTTCCTCGGCGCCGTGACGGGCCTGCCCGGCGGGCACGCCCGCGAAACGTCGATGTCTTAGCCAGTCGGGCTCCGCCATGGATCAGGTGACCGCCATCTTCGGGCGCTCGGCCTCATCAACGCCATCAAGAAGGCGAATGCCGTCGCGGCGAGAGAGGGACTATGAAATCGATGGATCGGCTTTGCCGAATCGTGCGATCCCCACCGGTCCGGGGCGGGGGAATTCGATGAATGGCTGACCACTATGACGGACTGGAAACGCGTGACCCGGATGCGCGCGAGCGCGATCTGTTTGCGCGGCTCTCCGAGATCGTGGCGCGCGCCCTGACCGCGCCGGGTTGGGCCGCTCATTTGGCGGGACTCGACCCGGCATCCGTGACGTCGCGCGCCGCGTTGGCGCAGCTTCCGCTGTTGCGCAAATCCGATCTGGTGGCGCTGCAGAAGGTGCATCCGCCCTTCGGCGGGTTGAACGTCACGCCGGCCGGAAAGGTACGGCGGCTGCTGATGTCGCCCGGGCCGATCTTCGAGCCGCAGGGCTTTGGCGCCGACATCTACGGCGTGGCGCGGGCCCTGCTGGCCGCCGGCTTCCGGCCGGGCGAC
>DATBBS010000431.1:0-1710 GCA_036270895.1 Xanthobacteraceae bacterium | reverse complement strand
CCGGTCGAAGGCTATGCGCGCGGACGCCGCTTCCTGCATCCCAAGCTCGGCTTCACCTTCACGGCGCCGGAAGGCTTTGCGCTCGAGAACACCGCCCAGGCGGTGCTCGGCGTGAAGGACGGCGGCAACCAGGCGCTGCGGCTCGACGCCGTGCGGGTGCCGGCTGAGCAGACCCTCGCCGCGTATCTCGGCTCGGGCTGGATCGAGAATGTCGATCCGGGCTCGATCGAGGAGATGACCTTGGGCGGCTTCCCGGCCGCGACCGCGAGCGCCAAGGGCGACCAATGGCAGTTCCGGCTCTATGCGGTGCGCTTCAACGGCGAGGTCTATCGCTTCATCTTCGCCGCCAAGACGCGCACGCCGGAGATCGAGCGCGCGTTCCGCGAGTCGGTCGCGACCTTCCGCCGGTTGAGCGCGGCGGAGGCGCAGAAGGCCAAGCCGCTGCGCATCAAGATCGTGACCGTGAAGGCCGGCGACACCATCGAGAAGCTCGCGAGCCGCATGGCGCTGATCGACCGCCAAGCCGAACGCTTCCGCGTGCTCAACGGGCTCGAGCCCGGCGATCGCCTCAAGCCGGGCGAGCAGGTGAAGATCGTCGTGGAGTGAGCGACGTGCGCCCTCTTTCCGTCGCGATAAAACTCTGACCCGTCATGCCCGGCCTTTTGCCGGGCATCCACGTCTCAAGGCCTCACCGCAAGAAAGACGTGGATGGCCGGGACAAGCCCGGCCATGACGAAGTGTATAAGAAACGCAAGAAAACGCCGGAGGAAACGCGATGCGAATGATCCTGCGCACGACCGTCATGCTGGTGCTCGGCATGCTCGCCATCAAAGCGGCGAGCCCCGCCTTCGCCCAATCCTGGCCGCGGACCACCGTGAAGCTGATCCTGCCGCTCGGCGCCGGCAGCGCCACCGACGTGACGGCGCGGCTCTACGCGGAACGGCTCGCCGCGCGCTGGGGCCAGCCGGTCGTGGTCGAGAACCGTCCCGGGCCCGACGGCTTGGTGGCGGTGGCGGCCTTCGTGGCGGCGCGCGACGAGCACACGCTGCTGTTCTCGATCGGCGGGCCGGTCACCATCAATCCCGTGTCGCGCGAGACGCTCGCCTATGACCCGGACCGCGACCTGGTGCCGATCGCGCCGGCCTCCGACTCGTTTCTCGCCATTGCGACGAGCGCCTCGCTCGGCGTGACGTCGGTCGACCAGCTGATCGCGCGCGCGAAGGCCGAGCCCGGCAAGCTGAGCTGGGCGGCGACGCCCGGCCTGCCGCAATTCATCTTCGCCGGCTTCACCAAGAGCGCCGGGCTCGACATGGTGCAGGTGTCGTACCGCGATTTTTCGCCCGCCCTGCAGGATCTGGCGGAAGACCGCATCCAGGTCGCGGCGACCGGCCTGCTGCCGCTGCTGCCACTCTGGCAGGCCGGCAAGATCAAGCTGCTGGCCGTCACCAACCGCGAGCGCTCGCCGGCCGCGCCCGCGCTCGCCACCGCGCAGGAGATCGGACATCCCGAGCTTGCGGCCGACGGCTTCCAGGGCTTCTTCGGCTGGCGCGACATGCCCGACGCGCTGCGCGCGCGCATCGCGGCGGACGTGCGCGCGGTCGCGGCCGATCCGGCGCTGGCGGCCAAGCTCGCCGCGCTCGGCCAGGCGGTGCGCACCGGCACGCCGGCGGATTTCGCCGCCATGATCGCGGAGCAGCGCGCCAAGATCGC
>DATBBS010000430.1:0-1934 GCA_036270895.1 Xanthobacteraceae bacterium | reverse complement strand
CGGCCGAACATCAGGTGAGGGGTCAGCGTCATCACGCGCACGCCGTCGGCATTGAGCATGTCGAAGCGGGCATTGACGAAGCCCATGTCGGGCCGGCTCGCCGAGGCGCGCGTGTCGAGCACCTCCATGCGCACGCGCAGCGAGTCGCCCGGCCGCACCGGCGCGAGCCACTTGACCTCGCCGCAGCCGGTGGCGCCCATCGACGAGGAATCGAGGATGAAGCCGTCGGCCAGGATGCGCATCATGATGGCGCAGCTATGCCAGCCCGACGCGCATAGCCCGCCCACCAGGGTGGCGCGCGCCGCCTCCTCGTCGAGATGCATGGGCTGGGGATCGAACTCGGCCGCGAAAGCCTTGATGTCGTCCGCGGTGACGGCCTGCGGCCCGTATTCGGCGACCTGGCCGGCGGTGAAATCTTCCCAATGGAGTTTCGGCATGGCGCAGATGGGGCCGTTCAAGGATCCGGCGAGCCGGGAGGCCATCCGTAACCAGCGCGGCCAGCCCCCGTCAATCGCCGCCGATGCGCCGCCTGGGAGGTAACCGGGCGCGCCCGGTCATCATTTCGCCGCCTCCGATGCCCACTCGTCCAGGCTTCGTAACGGTTTGGTTACCGAAAATTACGTACGAGTCGACCCTGCAGGAGTGCGGGCCGAGAGGAGAGCGGCATGTTCGAGTTTCGCGACCTTTTCCAGTGGGAACGGTTCATCACGCCGTCGATCATCAAGATCTTCTACTGGCTGGCGCTCGCCATGGCGGTATTGGCCGGATTGCAAGGCATATTCACCGGCTTCATGGCCATGATCACGAATCCGATCGCCGGCGCCTTCGCGATGGTCGGCGCCGTGCTGGTCGCCTTCATCGGCGTCATCTTCGCCCGCATCGCGGCCGAGTTCGTGCTGATCGTGTTCCGCATCAACGAGCACCTCGGCGCCATCCGCAGCCAGGGCGAGCCGCGTTAGTTGTCATTGCGAGCGAAGCGAAGCAATCTCGGGCCGGATATACGACGTGGTGGGGATTGCTTCGGCGTGCACGCAAGTCGGGCCTGCCCGACTTGCGCATCTTTAATTGCCGATCTCGGGTAAACCCGAGATCGGTGCACGCCTCGCAATGACCGGTGAGGGCTAGGTCGCAAAGCGGAAATGCATCACGTCGCCGTCGGCGACCACATAGTCCTTGCCCTCCAGCCTGAGCCTGCCGGCGTCGCGCGCGCCCGCTTCGCCGCCGAACTTGACATAGTCGTCATAGCCGATGGTCTCGGCGCGAATGAAGCCGCGCTCGAAGTCGGTGTGGATCACGCCCGCCGCCTGCGGACCGCGCGCGCCGCGCGTCACCGTCCAGGCGCGCGACTCCTTGGGGCCGGCGGTGAAAAATGTGACGAGGTCGAGCAGCCCATAGCCGGCGCGGATCAGCCGGTCGAGGCCGGGCTCCGTCAACCCCATGGCGGCCAGATAGTCGGCGCGCTCCTCGGGCGGCAGCACCGCGATCTCCGATTCGATCTTGGCCGAGATGACGACGGAGGCCGCGCCCTCCTGCCTGGCGCGCTCCTCGACCTGGCGCGACTGGCCATTGCCGGTCGCGGCCGCGCTTTCGTCGACGTTGCAGACATAGAGCACCGGCTTGGCGGTGAGCAGGCCGAGCATGCGGAAGGCGCGCTCCTCCTCCGGCTTGCGCTCGACCAGCCGCGCCGGCTTGCCGTCACGGATGAGCGCGAGCGCGCGATTGACCAGGTCGAGGGCCTCCTTCGATTCCTTGTCGGCGCCGCGCGCCTTTTTCTCCAGCGCATCGACGCGCCGTTCCAGGCTGTCGAGGTCGGCCAGCATCAGCTCGGTCTCGACCGTCTCGATGTCGGCGATCGGCTCGATGCGGCCCTCCACATGGGTGACGTCGCTGTCCTCGAAGCAGCGCACCACATGCGCGACCGCGTCGACCTCGCG
>DATBBS010000429.1:0-7818 GCA_036270895.1 Xanthobacteraceae bacterium | reverse complement strand
TCGCGCCAGCTCATGACCTGGAGCGCCGACTTTCCGGCCGACGACTGGCGGCACATCAGCGCCGCCGAGGTGATGAAGCGCGCCCTGACGCGGCTCGAGGCCAAGGGCCGCGGCGTGCTGCTGCTGCACGACATGCAGCCCGCCACCGTGATGATGCTGCCGGCGCTGCTGCACGAGCTCAAGCGCCGCAACTATCGCATCGTCCAGGTGGTGCCGGCGACCCCGACGCTCGCCAAGACCGCCACCACGCCCGAGCAGTGGGTGATGAAGGGCGGCCACGAACGCATGCCGGCCGAAGATGCACCGCGCTTCACGCCCGAGACGGACTCGGCGACCGCGCAGCCGGCGGAGCCCGCGCCCCCGGCCCCGGGCCCGTCTGATCTCGCCGTCGCCCACCCGTTCGGACTCAAGGTCCCCCTGCCCCGTCCATCGCCACGCGCGTCCAAGATTCCGCTGCACGCCCAGATCCCGTCGCTGCCGGTCGCACGCTCGCCGGACACGATCGACCTGCCCTCCGGCTACATCGGGCTGCCGGCGCCGCGCCCGAACGCCTCCGGCACCGACATGAAGCCGCCGGCCAAGCGCGCCACGGCGTCGGCGCGGGTGCCGAAGACCGCCGCGCGCGCGCCGCGCCCGGCCGACACCACGGATTCGATGGGTTGGGAAGCCCAGTGGCCGCGGCTGCGGTAGTGCCGATGCGGGTGCACTGCGCATGATGCGCGGACCTGGACTCGCGCTAACGACGCGCATCACTCAGAAGCGATATCCGGATAAAGGACCCGACCTATTCGTCTTCCTTCGGGGGCTGGATTTGCTGTTGCTGCTGCGCGTGCTGCTCGGCGTGTCCGGGCGCCGGCGGCGGAACATGGCCGCCTCGTTGCTGTTGTTGGCCTGAGGTCCGTTCCAGCGCCCGCGCCTGATCCAGATACTCGGACGCCAGGTAGTACATGGATTGCGCGACGTCGGTCGCGGCGGCTTGTTGGGCCAGCCGCAAGCAACGCTCCGCCTGGGCGCGCAAACGTTCCACTTCGGTCATCGCAACCCCGCCTGCATTTATGTGCCATTTGGCACACAAATCCTGGGTGCGTAACCCGTGTGGCGATCTAACGTTCCATGCCTGTAAAACCCTGCGCAGTCCGATACCTACGGCAGGATCACGCGGCGCGGGCGCGCCCTCAGGAGCGTCCGAAAATACCTTTGAGGGTGTTGGAGAGCCACCCCGAGGCGGTCCTCGATGCGGGCGGAGCCGCAAGGCGCTCGACCACGACCAGCCGCTCGATTTCGCCGCGCAGGTAGGCGTTCAGGAACGCCTGATAGTCGCTGAACGAGACGCAGCCGTTGGACTGGCCATTGGGACCGAGCATGTAGGTATGCGCCAGGATTCCGTCGCGGCCGTACATCTTGGTTTCGTCGACGGGATTGAGCCGCAGGGCGCGCACGCCGTGGAAGGCCGCCTCGCGCAACTTGAGCTCATAGACGTTGGGCGGCGTCGGTCCGTGCATCTTCACATTGACGTAGCGCGGATTGTCCATGCGGCTGCCGAGGCCCGAATGCGCTTCCAGCCGCTGCCCGTTGGGCAGGTAGACCGTATGCGCCGAGATGTCATAGATCGCGGTGCGGCTGGTATCGATGTCGGAGAGCGGATCTTTCGGTGTTGCGTCCTTGGACCCCGAGTCCTTGGGCCCCAGGTCTCTCAGAAGCAAATCCCGAATGCCTTGGTCCTTCGGCACGGAATCACTTGGCGCATAGGCGGCCGGAAGCGGATCGTCGGACAGGCTCGCCATCTGGACCTTGGGCGCCGTGCGCTTGCGCGCGGCCTGCACGACCGCGGCAGGCGCCTGCGGCGGCGCCGCCAGCGGGCCGGCCGCGCGCGGCTCGGCCAGGGCGGATCGGATCGGCGCCATGGCGGCAGAGATCGTGCCGGCGAAACGGTCCTCGAAGGATGCCGACGGTTCGGAGCCTTGCAACGAAGCGTTCTGCGTCTGGGCTTGATCGAACGAGAAGCGCTCGACGAAGGACGCGCGATCCGACGCGGGCGCGCGCGATGCGGACCCATCGTCCGCTCCAAGCGCCGCATCGGATTTATCCGGAAGCTCGAGGCTCGCCAGTTGCACCTGGGCGGCGTCCGGAATCTCGAACCCCGGAGCGGCGGCGCCGAAATTGAACAGCTTTGGATGGATCGTGCCGAAAACCGAAACCCCGGGCGCCGCGATGCGCAAGCCGGCATTGGCCGGCGCGGTGCCGTAGCCAACCCGCCGGTCGAAGTTGAAGCCGATGGTGAGCGCCGCGACCGCCAAGGCGGTCGCCCCCAAACCTGTTCGAAGCAAGAGTCCCCCGTCGTCGGTATCTACATCGCGCGGCGTCGTCCCGAGCGCCGCATCCCCGTCTAAGCTGTTCTTCAACACAGCAAATAAGGCAAAGTTGGACCGGTTGTGGGACCACGAAAAGGAACTTTCTCCTCGAAAGTTCCATCGGAAACGCTTCTCCTGCGCCGATCGGCGAACGTTCGGCGGGACATCCGGCACGGACGACTCCCGACAGGGGATCGTCATTCCTATCTGATCGAGGTCGGCGTCAGCGTTGCGTGAGGCGTGAGAATGGCTGCGGTTGCGAGTCGGAAGAACGAAAGCTCGCCCGGGCGCATTTGCGTGCAATGTCTGCGCTGCGGCCACAGCGGGATCATTCGCGAGAGCGACCTGCCGCGCCACGGCGAAGAGCCCGGCGCCCCCATCGCGCGCTTCGTCAAGCGGCTCGTGTGCCAGGAATGCGGCAGCCACAGCGTAAAGGCGTTTCGGATGAACCCGTCGCGCCTGACCGGGCGCAAAGGGATCACATGACGATCGGCCTTTCGGCTCGTCCCGCGCCTATGGCCAGGTGTCGTCCGGAAGGTTCACGACGATCGGCGTGGGGGTGCTCCTCACGACGACCCAGTGAAAAGGCTCCGTATCCGACGGATTGATCTCCATGTGCGGCAGGAAGGCGGGCACATGGATGAAATCGCCGGCTTTCGCGCGCGCCGCGCATTCGCCCCGCGCGCCCCAGCGGACGTCGCAGGTGCCCGACAACACATAGGCGATCGTCTGCTGCTCGCCGTGATGATGGATGCCCGTCCGGGCGCCCGGCTCGACCACGAACAGCCCACCCCATATCGCCGATCGGACGCCGAGCTGCGGCGCGACCGCGGCCAGGCGCAGGGAGCCGGAAGTCTGTGCGGTTCCCCGATCGAATCCGGCCGGGCTGACAATGCGGATGGGGGGATATTCGGTCAGCGTGTCCATGAATTGGTTCCTGCTCGGTCGCGACAGGCGGTCTCCCGCCGCCTGATCGGAGGTAAGCAGTCACGGCCGTTCGGCTTGCCCGAAATTGCCGTCGTTTCTTCGTCATTGGGCTTTTCGGAATCGCGCGCCCCGCGGGTGTGTGCGGCCGGCTGAGAACCAGGCAGGACGTCGCAAGAAAACCGGCCTGGGTGTGAGGCATTTCACGCGTGGTCGTGACGGACTCGCCTATGCTGCCGCACCACGCGGGGACGCGACATGCAATTTCTCTTTATGAATCATATACTTGACACGGATCGGCGCGAGCTGCACCGCGGCGCCGAGAGGATCGCGGTGGAGCCGCAGGTGTTCGACCTGCTGGTTTACCTGGTGGAGAACCGCGAGCGCGTGGTCAGCAAGGACGATCTCTTCGCGTCGGTCTGGGGCGGCCGGATCGTGTCGGAGTCCACCTTGACCAGCCGCATCAATACGGCGCGCAAGGCTGTCGGCGACAGCGGCGGGGAGCAGAAGCTGATCCGCACCATTGCGCGCAAGGGATTGCGCTTCGTCGGCGACGTGCGCACGCAAGCGAGCGGTGCCGTACCACCACCGGGCCCCGCCCCGCCGCCGCCTGCCATGCCCCTGGGGTTTCCCGAGCGGCCGGCCATCGCGGTGCTCGCCTTCGACAACATGAGCGGCGATCCGGAGCAGGAGTATTTCTCCGACGGCATCAGCGAGGACATCATCACCGCGCTCGCCAGGCTGCGCTGGTTCCTGGTGATCGCGCGCAATTCGTCCTTCGTCTACAAAGGCCAGGCCGTCCATATGAAGCAGATCGGCGCCGAGCTCGGCGTCGCCTATGTGCTGGAGGGCAGCGTGCGCAAGGCGGGCGACCGCGTGCGCATCACCGCGCAGCTCAACGACCTGGCGACCGGCAGCCATGTCTGGGCCGAACGCTACGACCGCGCTCTCGCCGACGTCTTTGCGGTGCAGGACGAGATCACCGCGGCGATCGTCGCCGCGATCGAGCCGCAGCTCCATGCGGCGGAAAGTTTCCGTGCCGCCCGCAAGCCGCCCGACAGCATGAACGCCTGGGATTTCGTGATGCGGGCATTGTCGCACTATTGGCGGGTGACCCGCGACGACAATGTCGCGGCGCAGGGCCTGCTCGAGAAGGCGACCGCCATCGATCCGAATTACGGGCAGGCGCTCGGCGTGCTCGCCGCCAGTCACACCTTCGGCGCCCATATGGGCTGGGCCGACATGTCGACCGCCGCGCCGATTGCCGAACGCGCCGCCCTCGCTGCGGTCCTGGCGGACGGCGAAGACCCCTGGGCGCATCTTGCGCTCGGTTGTGCCTATCTGTTCACCCGGCGGTTCGACGAGGCGCTGGCCGAACTGGAGCTGGCGCTGCAGCTCAATCCGAGCTTCTCGCTGGCGCAGGGGTATCACGGGCTGGCCCTGTCCTATTGCGGGCACTGGGAGCAGGCCGACGAGGCCGCACGCCGGGCGATCCGGCTGGCCCCGCGCGACCCCTACTCGGCGGTCTATTATGGGGTCGCCGCCTATGCCCAGTTCGTCGGACGCAACTACGAGGAAGCGATGCGCTTGTCGCGCGACGCGCTGCGCCAGCGCGGCGATTTCGTCGGCGCCCACCGCGTGCTGACCGCCGCCGCCGGCATTGCGGGACACATGGACGTCGCCGGGCCGGCCTTGCAGGAGCTGCGCCGCACGCAACCCAACATTTCGCTCGCCTGGATCGCCAACGAGATGCCGTTCCGGAAGGACGCGGAGCGGGAGCACTATCTGGAAGGTTTCCAGCGCGCCGGGCTGCAGTAGAGCGTGGCCGCTTGAGATCGTCATGGCCGGGCTTGTCCCGGCCATCCACGTCTTATTTTTTCTTTGTGATTTCCGAAGACCTGGATGCCCGCGACAGGCGCGGGCATGACGGAGCGCGTGCCTCCCCCATCACCGCTCGCGCAGGCTCTCCTGCTGGTAGCGGATCAGCGGCGACAGCAGATAGCTCAGGATCCTGCGCGATCCGGTCTTGATCTCGACCGTGACCGCCATGCCGGGTGACAAGTCGACCATGCGGTCCTCGAGCTTGATCTTGCTGCTGTCGAGCGAGATGCGCGCGCTGTAATTCAGCTCCTGGCCTTTCGGCTCGCTGGTTTCGTTCTGGGCGCCGAGCCCGCGATCAATGGCGCGGTCCGATTGGCGATCGCGGATGATCGCGTCCTGCGAAACGCTGAGCACCCGCCCGTGCAGCAGGCCGTAGCGGGTGAAATTGAAGGTATCGATCTTGATCTCGGCCTCCTGGCCGGCCTGGACGAAGCCGATGTCGCGGTTCGACACCATGGCCTCGATTTCGAGCCGGCTGTCGCTCGGCACGACGACCAGCAGGGACTGCGCCGGGGTGACGACGCCGCCGATGGTGTGGATCGCGAGCTGCTGCACCACGCCGTCGACGGGAGCGACCAGATTCTGGAGTCTCGTCTTCTGCTCGGCCTTGATCAGGTCTTGCGCCACGCCGCTCGCCTTCTGCTCGGACTTGGCGAGATCGTCGGACAGCGTGCGGCGATATTCGGCCTCTGCCTGGTGGCGCGTCTCGCGGATCGCGGCCACGGCCGCTTCCGCCTCGTTCATGCGGCTTTTCTGAACGCCGAGATCTTCCTGTTGCTCGACCAGCAGCTGAAGAACCTCGAAATAGGTCAGCTTCGAGCCCAGCTCCCTGTCCATCAGCGTCTTGCGGATGTCGACCCGCTGTTGGACCACCGGAATCGTGGTCTCGAGCTTGCGGATGGTGGCGGCGGTCGTCGCCTGCTCGGCCTCCTTCTGCGCCTGCTGACGGGCGAGCGCGGCGATCTTGGCGCGGTGCTCGGCCACCTGGTTGAGCAGCAGCTGACGCTGGGTGCCGATCAGGACCGGATCCGCGTCGGGCGGCGGCAGGAAGGCGGCCATCGGATCCTCGCCGCCGAGCGCGGCGCGCAGCCGCGCGATGTTGGTGCGCTCGGCCAGGAGGTCGTTGTGCAGACGGTCGCGTTCCGCCGCGTTGACGGTCGGATCGAGCTCGATCAGCAGATCGCCGGCCTCGACGGTCTGCCCGTCCTGCACCCGGATGGAGCGCACCACCCCGGTCTCGAACGGCTGGATGACCTTGATGCGGCCGCTCGGCACGATCTTTCCGCTCGCCGCCGCCACGATGTCGATCGTGCCCCAGGCGGCCCAGGCCAGGGCCGCGCAGAACAGCAACACGAGGGTGAGAGCGATCATGCGCCCGATCGGCGACGGCGGCGTCTCGACGATCTCGAGCGCGGCCGGGAGGAAGGACAGCTCCTCGCGGCGCCGCTCCCGCGCGTGCCGGATCGGGACGACGCGGCGCGTGGGTTCGGCCGGCTTCGCGGATTCAGCGGACTTCATGGATACCTGCCTGCAGCCGGTGCAGCGACGCATAGCGGCCGCCTGTCGTGATCAGCGCCTCATGGGTGCCGTCCTCGACCAGCCGTCCCCGGTCGATCGTGATGATGCGATCGGTCTCCCGCACGGTCGAAAGCCGGTGCGCGATGACCAGGACCGTCCGGCTTTTGGCAATCTCTTTCATGTTGCGCTGAATGATGCGCTCGCTCTCGGAGTCGAGCGCGCTCGTCGCCTCGTCGAAGATCAGGATGCGCGGATCGGCGATGAGCGCGCGGGCGATGGCGACGCGCTGGCGCTGGCCCCCCGAGAGGGTGGAGCCGCGCTCGCCCACGATGGTGTCATAGCCTTCGGTCAGCTCGAGGATGAATTCGTGCGCGCCCGCGAGCCTGGCCGCCGCGACGACGCGCTCCATCGGCATGGCCGGGTCGGCGAGCGCGATGTTCTCCCGCACCGAGCGGTTGAACAGCACATTCTCCTGCAGCACGACGCCGATCTGGCGGCGCAGCCAGGCCGGGTCGGCCATGGCCAGATCCATGCCGTCGATCAGCACCCGCCCGTGTTCCGGCACATAGAGACGCTGGACGAGCTTCGCGAAGGTGCTCTTGCCCGACCCGGAAGGCCCGACGATGCCGACCATCTGTCCGGCCGGCACGTCGAAAGTGACGTCGCGCAGGACTTCCTGACCGTCGACACGGTAGCGGAAGGTGACATGCTCGAATTCGATGTGGCCGCGGATCGCCGGCAGCCGCGCGCGCCCCGCCGCGTAGGTCGGCTCGGCGGTCGTGTTGAGAATGTCGCCCAGCCGCGCGACCGACAGGCGCGCCTGGTGGAAGTCCTGCCACAGCTGCGCGAGACGCAGCACCGGGGTGCTCACCCGGCCGGCCAGCATGTTGAAGGCGACGAGCTCGCCGACCGACAGCCCGCCGTCGATGACCAGCTTGGCGCCGAAATAAAGGATGCCGGCGGTGGCGACTTTGCTGACGAGTTGCACCGCCTGGCTTGCCGTGTTGCCGAGACTGAGGACGCGGAAGCTCGCCGCCACGTAGCCGGCGAGCTGGTCTTCCCAGCGGCGCTGCATCTGCGGCTCGACCGCCATGGCCTTGAGGGTCTCGATTCCGGTCACGCTCTCGACCAGGAAGGCCTGGTT
>DATBBS010000428.1:0-2252 GCA_036270895.1 Xanthobacteraceae bacterium | reverse complement strand
TCGGGCGCGGGAAAATCGCGATGCCGGGTCCAGCCCGAGGCGAGCGGCAGCCAGCCAAAGCGGCCATGGCGGCGGCCCACCAGGGCGAGCAGGCGGGCGGCGAGCGCGGTCGCCACGCCATAGAGTCGGGGGCGGCGCGCGAAGAAGGCCCACACCCCGAGTCCGGCCCGGACCGTCGCGGGCGACAGATGCCGCTCGAACTCGCGCTCGCGCCACGAGCGCATCATGCGCGGCAACGGAATGCGCACCGGGCAGACTTCCTCGCAGCGCCCGCAGAAAGTCGATGCATTGGGAAGATGGCCGGCCTTGTCGACCCCGATCAGGCTCGGGGTGAGCACCGCGCCCATCGGCCCGGGATAGACCCAGCCATAGGCGTGGCCGCCGACCGCCTGATAGACCGGACAGTGGTTCATGCAGGCGCCGCAGCGGATGCAGCGCAGCATGTCGGCGAAATCGCCGCCCAGCATGGACGAGCGGCCGTTGTCGAGAATGACCACGTGATATTCCGACGGGCCGTCAGGATCGCCGGGGCGGCGCGGCCCGGTCGAGAGCGTGGTGTAGACCGACATTTCCTGGCCCGTCGCCGAGCGCGCCAGCACGCGCAGGAGCTGCGAGACGTCCTCCAAGGTGGGCACCAGCTTCTCGATGCTCGCGATCACGATATGGGCCTTCGGCAGCGTCTGGGTGAGATCGCCGTTGCCCTCGTTGGTGACGATGATCGAGCTGCCGGTCTCGGCGACCAGAAAATTCGCACCCGTGATGCCGACATCGGCGGCGAGGAATTTTTCGCGCAACACGGCGCGCGCCTCTCCGAGCAGGCTGGTGGGCTCGACCAGATTGCGCTCCGCCGGCAGATGGGTGTGGACGCGGCGGAATTCCGTCTCGACCTGCTGCTTGGTGAGATGCACCGCGGGCGCGATGATGTGGGACGGCATCTCATGGCGCAGCTGGATGATGTATTCGCCGAGGTCGGTCTCGATCGGGACGACCCCGTTTGCTTCCAGGTAGTCGTTGAGCCCGATCTCCTCGGCGACCATCGACTTGCCCTTGGTGGCGGTGCGGGCGCCGAGCGCCTTGCAGATGCCGAGGATGATCCGGTTGGCGTCGTCGGCCGTCACGGCATAATGCACCTGCCCGCCCGCCGCCGTGACCTTCTTGTCATAAGCCTCGAGGTAGAGGTCGAGATGCGCCAGCGTGTGGTTCTTGATGTCGCGCGCGGCGTCGCGCAGCGCGTCGAATTCGGGAAGCTTGTCCGCCACCTCGCGGCGCCGCGCGATGAAATTCACCTCGACGAATTTGAGCGCGTTCTGCAGCTCCGCATCGGCGAGCGCCGCCTTGGCGTTCTCCTTGAAGCGCGGCGAGGTCGCGGCGTGGGTCACGGCTGCGGTCCCGGCTCGCGCCGCGGCGGCGCGCCGATCGCGGGTTCCTCGGTCATGCCGGCCAGCACCTCGGCGACGTGGCGCACCTCGATCGCGCTGCCGTCGCGCTGGAGCTTGCCCGCCATGTTCATCAGACAGCCGAGATCGCCCGCGATCAGCATGCCGGCGCCGCTCGCCGCCACGTTGGCCGCTTTCTTAGCCACGATGGCGTTCGAGATGTCGGGGTATTTGACGCAAAAGGTGCCGCCGAAGCCGCAGCACACGTCGGGGTCGCGCATTTCCGTCAGCGCGAGGCCGCGCACCGTGCCGAGCAGCCGGCGTGGCTGGATGCGCACGCCGAGCTCGCGCAGCCCGGAGCAGGAATCGTGGTAGGTCGCTGTGCCCTCGAGGCTCGCATCGACGCGCGTGACCCCCAGCACGTCGACCAGGAAGGAGACGAGCTCATAGGTCTTGGCGGCGAGCGCATCCGCGCGCGGCAGCCAGTTGGGGTCGCCGTGAAACAGCTCGGGATAGTGCGCCTTCAGCATGCCGGCGCAGGAGCCCGAAGGCGCCACGACGTAATCACAGGGCGCGAAGGCCTCGATCACCTGCTCCGCGATGGCGCGCGCGCTGCGCCGGTCGCCGGAATTGAAGGCCGGCTGCCCGCAGCAGGACTGGCGCGGCACCTCGACCGTGCAGCCGGCATCCTCCAGGAGCTTCACCGCCGCGAAGCCGACCGATGGCCGGATCAGGTCGACCAGGCAGGTGACGAAAAGACCGACGCGCTTGGCCGGATCGGCCATTGGGGCTCCTGGGTGCACAGCAGGGCGGCAGATTGGCGGAAAGCGGCGGTTGCCGCAAGCGAGCCGCGCTCGGCGCATTGCGGCAATGCGG
>DATBBS010000427.1:0-2665 GCA_036270895.1 Xanthobacteraceae bacterium | reverse complement strand
GTAGAAGATCTTGTCGGTCTCGGCCAGCCCCACCGCCATGGCGTTGACCAGGCAGTTGCCGTCATAGCGGGTGTGGAAGCGCACCTGGCCGCCGACCGTCGGCACCCCGAAGGAGTTGCCGTAGCCGCCGATGCCGGCGACCACGCCCGCCACCAGATGGCGCGTCTTGGGATGAGCGGGATCGCCGAAGCTCAACGCATTGAGGCAGGCGATCGGCCGCGCCCCCATGGTGAAGACGTCGCGCAGGATGCCGCCCACCCCGGTGGCGGCGCCCTGGTAGGGCTCGATGTAGCTCGGGTGGTTATGGCTCTCCATCTTGAACACGCAGGCGAGCCCGTCGCCGATGTCGATCACGCCGGCATTCTCGCCCGGCCCCTGGATCACCCAGGGCGCCTTGGTGGGCAGCGTGCGCAGATGGATCTTCGAGGATTTATACGAGCAATGCTCGTTCCACATCGCCGAGAAGATGCCGAGCTCGGTGATCGACGGCTCGCGGCCGACCAGCTTCAGGATGCGCGCATACTCGTCGGGCTTGAGGCCGTGCTCCGCGATCACCTGCGGGGTGATTTTCGGTTCGTTGGGAATCATGACCCCCTGGTCCATAAAATGCCAATCCGTTCCCGTGGCCGTTATCACAGGTGAATGCCCGACTTCGCAGCGGTTGTCAGGGGCTTTTTGCAGAAGAAATCGCGGGCCGTGACAGCCTCATTTAATGCCGCAGGCGCCGGCCCGCCAGCCCGCAGCGCCGCCCCCTAGGCGGCCTGCGCCACGTGATCGACCAGCCCCGCGAACAGGCCCCGGCCGTCGGTGCAGCCCATGGCGGCTTCCACGTGGTTTTCCGGATGCGGCATCATGCCGAGCACATTGCGGCGCTCGTTGAGGATGCCGGCGATGGCGTTGGTGGCACCGTTGTGGTTCCAGGCGGGATCGAGCGAGCCGTCGGGCGCCACATAGCGGTAGAGCACGCGCCCCTCTGTTTCGAGCCGTGCGACGGTCTCGGCGTCGGCGACGTAATTGCCCTCGCCATGCGCGACCGGCACGCGGATCACCTGGCCCGCATTGTAGCCGCGGCTGAAGGCCGTGTCGGAACGCTCGACCCGCAGAAAAACGTCGCGGCAGATGAATTTGAGTTGCGCATTGCGCATCAGCACGCCCGGCAGCAGGCCCGCCTCGCAGGCGATCTGGAAGCCGTTGCAGATGGCGAGCACGAGCCCGCCCTTCGCCGCATGCGCCCGCACGGCGTCCATGATCGGGGCGCGCGCCGCGATTGCGCCGCAGCGCAGGTAGTCGCCATAGGAGAAGCCGCCCGGAATGACCACGAGGTCGGTGCCGGCCGGCAAGGCGGTGTCGGCATGCCACACCATCGCCGGCGCGGATCCTGAGATCAGGGTCAGCGCGCGCGCCATGTCGCGCTCGCGGTTGATGCCGGGAAAGACGATGACGGCGGATTTCATCCCGTCACCTCGATGCGGTAATTCTCGATCACCGTGTTGGCGAGCAGCTTCTCGGATGCCTCCTTGAGGGCGGCTTCGGCCTTGGCCTTGTCGGCGCCAGCGAGCTCAATGTCGAACACCTTGCCTTGGCGCACGCTGGCGACGCCGCCCACGCCGAGCGATTTGAGCGCGCCCTCGATCGCCTTGCCTTGCGGATCGAGGATGCCGGTCTTGAGGGTGACGGTGACGCGCGCTTTCATGGAATGCTCAGGCTCCGTATCTAATCAGTCGCGCCCGACTGCGCCAGCATCCGCCCGCAGCCCGCCACCTGTCCGCTCTCGCCGGCGAGCCGCACGGCCGCCCACAGCGCGGCCGGCATGCTGGAGACGACCGGGATGCCGTGGCGCTCCTCGAAGGGTTTCGCGACCCCAAGGGTCCGCAACCCGCCGCAGGAGATCAGCAGCCCTTCGGCATCAAGGGCTTCCTCGCATACCTTCGCGCCGAGGTCGAGAATGTCCGGCTCGCTCATGCGGCTCGGTCCACCGAAATCGGTGATGCCGAAGCCCTCGATGGCGCGCACCTCGAAATCCTCCTGGATCAGGAAATCCTTCAGGCGCCGGTTGACCTCGCCGTCATAGGCGGTTGCGACCGCAAGCTTTTTTGCTCCGACCACGCGCAATCCGTCGACCACCGCCTGGCTCATGGTGCTCACCGGCAGGCTGGTCGCGGCGCGCAAGTCATCGAGCAGCCGTCGATGCGCCGCCGCGCCCTTGTAGAAAGTGAGCGAGGTTCCGATCACCATGATGGCGTCGACTCCCTGGCGGGCGAGAGTCTCGGCGGCCGGCAGGATCGCCGCCATCGCGGGCGCGTAGCCCTCCGGCGTGAGCGCGCGCACGCCGACGCCGCACGCCACGAAGGTGACATCCGGATACATGATCGGCGCTTCGGCCGGGACCTTGTCCTCGGCGGTCGGAACCACGAGGCCGATGGTGATTGTCCGGGTCATTCGATGCGGCCTCGGCCGCCCAGCGCGTTGCGCGCCGCCGCAGGCCGTCGCGTCGGCCCGCGCAAGCCGGTCGGCGCGGGCCGCGTCATCGCGGTTCAGCTCTTGACGAGGATCGGCCCGGTGCCCTGCGGGCGCTCGCCTTCGCTCATGATGCCGAGGCGCTTGGCGACCTCGGTATAGGCCTCGACCAGGCCGCCGAGGTCGCGGCGGAAGCGGTCCTTGTCGA
>DATBBS010000426.1:0-3684 GCA_036270895.1 Xanthobacteraceae bacterium | reverse complement strand
CGCATCCAACACCACCAGATCGGCCGGATTTCCCACCGCGATGCCGTAATCCGATGCGTTCATGAGCGCGGCCGGCAGCCGCGTCACCATGTCGAGACACATCGCGTGATCGGCCGGCCGGCCGAGCTGCGCCACATTGGCATACAGATTGGCCAGGCGAATAAGCGAGCAGTCGCCGAAGGGCGTGAAGGGATTGAGCACATTGTTGGTGGCAAGCGAGCAGGTCACGCCGAGCGCGAGCAGGCGATGCGCCGGCGCGACGCCGCGCGGAACGCTGTGGTCGGCCTCCCGCCCCATGAGGAAGAGATCGGTGGCGGGGAGGACCGTCACGGCGATGCCCGCATCGGCGAGCCGCCGCCCGATCGCGGCGAGCTCGTTCGCGCCGACCGCCGACAGCTTGGTGACGTGCCCGACGGCGACGCGGCCACCCCAACGTCGCGCCGCGCTCTGCCGGCACACCTCGTCGAGATGCATCCAGGAGGGGTCGAGATCGAAATCGAGATGGAAATCGACGTCCAGGTCGAATTTTTCGGCGATCGCAAAAATGCGGGCGATCTGCCCGTCCGGATCGGTGTCGGTATAGGGACAGCCGCCGATCACGTCGGCGCCGGCCTCGCAGGCCTCGACCAGGAGCTCCTCCGTCCCGGCATCGTTGGTCATCCCCTCCTGCGGGAAGACGCAAATCTGAAGATCGATGGCCCAGGCGTAGTCGCGCTTGAGGCGCGCGATCGCGTGGAAGCCCTTGAGCCCGATGCGCGGATCGATCTCCACATGGGTGCGCATGCGCGTGGTCCCCTGCAGGATCGCCTTCTCGAGCGTGCGGCGCGCGCGCGCGTGGACATCCTCCTCGGTGAAGGCGCGCTTGGCCGCCGCGACCTCTGCGATCGCCTCCTGCAGCGTGCCGAGCCGGCACGCGCAACGGCCGAGAATGCAGGACTTGTCGAGGTGGATATGGGTGTCGACGAAGCCCGGCACGACCAGCCGGCCGCCGACGCGCTCCTCCGGCGCATCGCAGACGAGTTCCGGGGCGATCGCCGCGATGCTGCCGCCGCGCAACCCGATATCGACGGTCTCGGCCTCGCGGCCAGCGAGGCGCGTTTCGCGCAGGACGAAATCCAGCGTCATGGCGCGGCCTCGGCGCGGCCCAGATAGGCGGCCTCGAGCGCCGGATCGCGGGCCAGCGCCGTCGCGGGACCGGCCCCGACGATACGGCCTGATTCCAGCACATAGCCGCGATCGGCGAGCGCGAGGGCGAGCGCCGCCATCTGATCGACCAGCAGAATGGTGACGCCCTCGTCGCGCAGGCCGGCCAGCACGTCGAACAGCTCATTGATGATCGCGGGCGCAAGACCGAGCGAGGGCTCGTCGAGCAGCAGGATGCGCGGCTTCGCCATCAGGCCGCGCGCGATCGCCAGCATCTGCTGCTCCCCGCCGGACAGGAGGCCGGCGCGACTTCCCAGGCGCTCCGCGAGGCGCGGGAAGCGCACGAGCAACGCCGCCATCTCGGCATCCTGATCGAAGGACTTGTCCGCGCCTTTGCGCAGGAAAGCGCCGAGCCGGATGTTGTCGGCGACCGAAAGCTCGGGAAAGACCTGACGGCCCTCCGGCACCAAGGCGAGACCGCGCGCCGCGACGCGATGGGCGTCGAGGCCGTCAATCTTGCGATCGTCGAGGATCACGTCGCCCGCGATCGGCCGCAGCAGGCCGGAGATCGCCCGCATGATGGTCGATTTCCCCGCCCCATTGGCGCCGAGCAGCACCACGACCTCGCCCGGCCGGACCTCGAATCCCACGTCCTCGATCGCCGGCGCGGCGCCATAGCCGGCCGTGAGCTTGAGCGCGGCGAGGATCGCGTCGCCCGGCCCGCTCCAGGGCGCGCGGCGCGGACGCGCGCGCATCTCGCCGCCCAGATAGGCCGCGATCACCGCGCGGTTGCGCCGGACCTCGGGCGCGCGGCCGGCCGCGATCGGGACGCCGGCGTCGAGCACCACGACGTGATCGGAAATCCCCATCACCAGGCCCATGTCGTGCTCGACCAGGATCACCGCGACGCCGAGATCGGCGATCCGGCGCAGCAGCACCTTCAGCGCCTCCTTGTCGGCGCGCATGAGGCCGGCGGCGGGTTCGTCGAGCAGCAGAACGCGCGGCCGCATCGCAAGCGAGCGCGCGATCTCGACAAGGCGGCGGTCCACATGGGCGAGATCGCCGGCCGGCGTGTCCAGGAAGCCGCGGTAGCCCACGAAGGCGAGGAGCGACGACGCGATCTTGCGGTCCCGCTCGCTCGAAAACGATCGCAACAGGCTGCCGAGGCGCCCGCGCCGCAATCCGATCAGCACGTTGTCGAGCACGCTCAGCGAGCCGAAAAGTTTCGCGGTCTGGTAGGTGCGGGCGATGCCGGCGCGCGCGACCCGCCAGGCCGGCGCGCCCGCGAGCTCCGTCGCGCCGAGCGTGATGCTGCCGTGGTCGGGACGGTAGAAGCCGCCCACCATGTTGAGCACCGTGGTCTTGCCGGCGCCGTTCGGGCCGATGATGCTGGTGATCTTGCCGGGCTCGGCGCGGAAGCTCACCCCGCTCGCCGCCTTGATGCCGCCGAATGCGATGCCGAGATCCGCCGCCACCAGGGCGCCCTCGCCTTCGGGCTGCGCCAGAAACTGCGCGGCGTCGACATGGCGGCGCGCGGTCTCGCCGTGATCGGCGCGCCGGAAGCGCCGCGCCAGCTGCGCCAGCAACCCCATCACGCCGGCGGGCGCGAGCCAGAGCACCACCAGCAGCAGCGCGCCGAAGAACAACAGCCGGTATTCGGCCAGACCCGAGAGCAGCTCGGGCAGCACGACGCTGATGCCGGCGCCCACGACCGGCCCGAGCACCCAGCCTTCTCCTCCCACGATCACGGCGAAGAGAAACAGGATCGATTGCGAGAAGGGGAATGAATCGGGCGCCACGAACATCATCAGCGGCGCGAAGATCGCGCCCGCCAGTCCGGCGAGACAGGCGGACATCGTGAAGGCCGCGGTCTTGACGATCACCGGATTGAGGCCGACCGAGCGCGCCGCGACCTCGGCGTCGCGCACCGCCACCATGCTCTTGCCCCAGGCGCCGGCGGCCAACCGGTGGAAGAAGAGCAGCGACGCGCCCGCCAGCACAACCGCCAGGATGGCGGTCTCGCGTTCGGTGAAGACGAGGCGTCCGATCGCCGGGGACACGAGCCCCATCAGGCCGTTGGCCCCGCCGGTGAGGCCGCGCCACTCGATCGTACCGTGCTGGACGATGAACGCGAAGGCGATCGTCACCATCGCGAGATACGGGCCGCTGACGCGCAGCGCCGGAAGCGCCAGCGCAAAGCCGATGGCACCGGCGATCGCGCCCGCCAACGGAAAGGCAAGCCAGAAGCTCATGCCGTGCAGCGTGAGAATCGCGGCCGCATAGGCGCCGATCGCATAGAAGCCGACATGGCCGAGCGAAACCTGGCCGGTGAGGCCCAGCAGGATATTGAGGCCGACGCCGACCACCGTGGTGAGGGCGACCAGGGCCAGCACGAAGGGCGCGTAGCCGTCGGAGAACGCCGCGAAGGCCGCCGCGGCCGCGGTGAGGGCAAGAATCGCGAGCGGCATGGCGGCGGATGCGAGCCTCGGGTCGCTACGCATCGGACTCACACCTTGTTGACGGCGGCGCGGCCGAACAAGC
>DATBBS010000425.1:0-10310 GCA_036270895.1 Xanthobacteraceae bacterium | reverse complement strand
GAAGTGATCCATCGGATAGTTGATCTTGGCCGCTTCCTTGACGGCCGTCGGGTTCATGGCGCCCCACCCCCACATGATCATCCAGGCCGGCCGGTCGCGGCGTACGCTGAGCCATTGCGCCGACTGGTTCTGCATCTCCTGGACGGTGACGGGATACATCTTGGCTTCGAAGCCGTAATCCTTGGCGAACTGCTCGAGCAGCGGGATCGGCTCGCGGCCGTAGCCGCCCTCGAAGAAGATGAAGCCGATAGTCTTGCCTTTGAGCTTGTCGAGGCCGCCCTCCTTGCTGCCGATGTATTTGAAGATCATCGACAGGCCGTCCCAGTAGGTGGCGGGCGGATTGAACACCCAGGGGAAGTCGTTGCCGACCGCGGATGCCGACAGCCCATAGGCCATGGACAGGATGGGAATCTTGTCGACGCCGGCTTTCGGGATGAGCTGCAGCGTGATGCCGGTCGACCACGGATTCATGATCACGGGCTTCTTGCCCTTGACCGATTCGTAGCACTCGACTCCCTTCTTGGTGTCGTAGCCGGTCTCGCACTCCTCGATCACGAGCTTGACGCCGCCGATGCCGCCGTCGCGCTCGTTCAGCATGCTCAGGTAATCATGCATCCCGTTGGCGATCGGTATTCCCGATCCCGCGAACGGACCGGTGCGGTAGGTGAGCAGCGGAACATAGATGCTGTCCTGGGCCTGCGCCGGCGGCGCCATGGCCGGGACGGCCAAGGCTGCCGCAATGGTCATTCCAAGCATGACGTGCTGCGCGCGCATCGCTATCTCCTTGTGTCCCTCCGGCCCGAATGGGCGGCGGGTCATTTACCGGCGATTTCCGGAACTCGACGCCCTGCCCTTGCGTGCCCGGCTCTCGCGGATGCGGGCAGGCTTCGGCGCAAGTTTGCACTCTTAATACGGGAAAGGCCAGACCCTGAGCTTCTGCTTGCCGATCTGCCACAGGCGGGCGAGGCCCGCCGGCTCGGCGATCAGGAAGAAAATGATCAATGCGCCGACGATCATGAACTGCAGATGCTCGACGGTCGCGGCGCGGATCGTGAGGCCGAAGAATTCGGGCGTCGCCCTGAGCACGATCGGAAGGCCCCAGATGAAAATAGCCCCGAAAAAGGAGCCGATCAGGCTGCCCAGTCCGCCGACGATCACCATGAACAGAATGAGAAACGACTGGTCGATGTTGAAAGAGTCCGCCTCGGCCGCTCCGAACCACAGGAACACCATGATGGCCCCCGCGACCCCGCAATAGAAGGACGACACCGCGAAGGCGAGCAGCTTGGCGCTGTAGAGCCTGATTCCGATCAGCTCGGCCGCGATGTCCATGTCGCGCACCGCCATCCAGGTCCGTCCAATGCGGCCGCGCAGGAGATTCGAGGCGACCCAGGTCATCAGCGTGACGATCGTCAGCGCGACGAGATAGCGCGTCAACGGCGTCGCATTCGGTCCGGTGACCGCAACGCCGAGCATGGTGCGCGTCGGCACCTCGATCGCGCCGGAGACGTTGTGGTTGTAAAGCCAGGGAATCCGCACGAAGCACCACGACAGGAAGAACTGCGCCGCCAGGGTGGCGACCGCGAGATAGAAGCCCTTGATGCGCAGCGACGGCAAGCCGAAGACCGTGCCGATCGCGGCGGATCCCAGGCCCGAGGCGAGGATCAGGATGACGATGTTGGCCTGCGGGAAGTAGGTCGTGAGCTTGTAGCACGTATAGGCCCCGACCCCCATGAAGGCTCCGGTGCCGAGCGATACCTGGCCGGCATAACCGGTCAGCAGATTGAGCCCGATCGCGGCGAGCGAGAACACCAGGATCGGAATGAAGACCGCGCTCAGCACGAAGCTCGACGCCAGCAACGGCACGACGACGAAGGCGACAAGCAGGATGACCGCGATGCCGACACGATCCTGACGGATCGGAAAGACCGACTGGTCGGCCGCGTATGTCGTCTTGAACTGGCCCGCTTCGCGATAGAGCATGGGGTTCCTTCAGATGCGCTCGATGATCTTCTCGCCGAAAAGTCCCTGCGGCCGGAACAGCAGGAACACGAGCGCGATGACGTAGGCGAGCCAGCTTTCGATGCCGCTGCCGAGCAGCGGGCCCCAGTAGAATTCGCCCAGCTTCTCGCCGACCCCGATGATGACGCCGCCCACGATCGCGCCGGGAATCGAGGTGAAGCCGCCCAGGATCAGCACCGGCAGCGCCTTGAGGGCGAGGGTCTGCAACGCGAAGGAGACGTCGGAGCGCGCGCCCCACATGATGCCGGTCGCCAACGCCACGATCCCGGCCGCGAACCACACCGTCACCCATATCTGCTCGAGCGAGATGCCGACCGACAGCGCCGCCTTGTGGCTGTCGGCGACGGCGCGCAGCGCGCGGCCGATGCGGGTCTTCTGGAAGAAGATCGCGAGCGCCGCCACCATCACGGAGGCAATCACCGCGGCCGCAACGTCGATCTTCTGCAGCGACACGAAGCCGCCCAGCATCTTGAATTCGAGGGCGCCGCGCGGCAGATGAAGATCGTCCGTGATCATCACCTTGGGTTCGCCTCCGAACAGCAGCTCGCCGAAGCCGATGAGAAAATAAGTGAGGCCGAAGGTCGCCATGAACAGGATGATCTCGGGCTGGTTGACGAGCGGCCGCAGCATCAGCCGCTCGACCCCCCAGGCGAGCCCCAGCATCACGACGGCGGTGAGGATGAGCGCCGCATAGGCCGCCACATCGCCGGGACCGACGCCCCATTGGCGCAACATCGCGGCGATCCCGACCAAGGTGAGCGCCGCGAACACCACCATGATGCCTTGCGCGAAATTGAAGACGCCCGAGGCCTTGTAGATCAGCACATAGCCGAGCGCGATCAGCGCATACAGCACACCGGCGACCAGCCCCTCCCACAACGTCTGGACCAGCAGGTCGGGCGCCGCGCCCATCTGCACGAATGGATCGAGGAAGATTTTATAGAGCAGGTCCATCGTCCCTCAATGCGGCACGCCGAGATAGGCGGCGACGACCGTGGGGTCGGCCTTGACCTCCTCGGGCGTGCCATCGGCGATCTTGCGACCGTATTCGAGCACGACCACACGGTCGGAGAGGTCCATCACGACGCCCATATCGTGCTCGATCAGCGCGATCGTGGTGCCCAGATGGGTGTTGGCGTCGACGATGTAGCGCGACATGTCCTCCTTTTCCTCCAGGTTCATGCCGGCCATCGGCTCGTCGAGCAGGAGCAGATCGGGCTCCATGGCGAGCGCGCGACCGAGCTCGACCCGCTTCTGCAGGCCGTAAGGCAGGCGCCCCACCGGCGTCTTGCGGATCTGCGGGATCTCGAGAAAGTCGATGATTTCCTCCACCTTGCGCCGATGCTCGACCTCCTCGGCCAGAGCGGGGCCGAAGCGGATGAGCTGCCAGAAAAACCCGCGATGCATCTTGAGGGTCCGGCCCGCCATGATGTTGTCGAGCGCGCTCATGCCGCGAAACAGCGCGACGTTCTGGAAGGTGCGTGCGATGCCGCCGCGCGCCGCCTCGAAGGGTCGCATCGCGGTGCGGGTGCGCCCTTTGAACGTGATGCGGCCGTGCTGCGGACGGTAGAAGCCGTTGATGACGTTGAGCATCGACGTCTTGCCGGCGCCGTTCGGACCGATGATGGCGCGAATCTCGCCCTTGCGGACGTCAAACGACACGTCGGTGAGCGCCTTCACGCCGCCGAAGGCGAGCGACACGCCTTCGACGGACAGGAACGCGTCCTGCGCGCCGGCGTCGCGGTCCGCTCTCACGCGACTTTCCCGAGTGCCGCCGGCGCGGCCGGCGCCATGTCGCGGATCCTCACCCGCGCCGAAAGCACGCCCTTGCGGCCGTCCTCGAACGTGACCTCGGTCGAGATGTCGGCCGCGGCGGAGCCGTCATACAGCGCCCGGATGAGCGGCGCATAACGCTCGGCGACGAAGCCGCGGCGCACTTTCTGGGTCCTGGTGAGCTCGCCGTCGTCGGCGTCGAGCTCCTTGTGCAGGATCAGGAAGCGGCGGATCTGCGCCCCCGCCATCACCTTCTCGTCGGCCAGCGAACGGTTGACCTCGGCGACGTGCCGCTCGAGCATGTCGTAGACCTCCGGATGGCCGGCAAGCTCCTGGTAGGACGCGTAGACGACGCCGTGCCGTTCCGCCCAGTTGGCGACGGCAGCGAGGTCGATGTTCAGAATGGCGCACACGAAGTCGCGCCGGTCTCCATAGGCGACCGCCTCGCGGATGTTGGGAAAGAATTTCAGCTTGTTCTCGAGATATTTCGGCGCGAACAGTGTGCCGTCATTGAGCCGGCCGACATCCTTCGCCCGGTCGATGATCTTGAGGTGGCCGGTCCGCGGGTCGAAGACGCCGGCGTCGCCGGTCTTGACGTAGCCGTCCGGTGTAAGCGCTTCCGCGGTCTTGGCCGCGTCCTTGAAGTAGCCGACGAACATCCCGGGTGATTTGAACTGCACCTCGCCGCTGTCGGCCAGCCGAATGTCGACGTTCGGGGCCGCCGGTCCGACCGTATCGGAATGGATCTCTCCGTCCGGCTGCGCCGTGACATAGAGAAAGGCCTCGGTCTGGCCGTAGAGCTGCTTGAGATTGAGCCCGAGCGAGCGATAGAACGAGAAGAGGTCGGGGCCGATCGCCTCGCCCGCCGTATAGGCGACGCGCACGCGGGAGAGGCCAAGCACGTTCTTGAGCGGCTCGTACAAGACCAACCGGCCGAGCCCATAAAGGAGCCTGCCGCGGAGCCCGACCGGCTCCCCGGTCAGGATCGCCTCGCCGTAGCGGCGCGCGACGCCGATGAAGTAATGAAAGAGATGCCGCTTGAGCGCGGCGGCGTCCTCCATGCGGATCATCAAGCCGGTGAGCATCTGCTCGAACACGCGCGGCGGCGCGAAATAGAAGGTCGGGCCGATCTCGCGCAGATCCTGCATCACGGTGTCGGCGCTTTCCGGGCAGGCCATGCAGAAGCCGGCCACCAGCCCTTGCGCATAATTGAGATAGTGGTCGCCCACCCAGGCGAGCGGCAGATAGGCGAGCGCCTCGTCCCGGTCGGTGAGCCTGTCGAACGCGACCGTGTCGGATGCCGCGTTGATGCAGCCGAGCGCGGAGAGCACCACGCCCTTGGAGGTTCCGGTCGTGCCCGACGTATAGAGGATGATCGAGGTATCGTCGCCCTTGCCGGCCGCGATCTCGGCATCGAGCCAGCGGCCGAGGGCCGCGTCGGCGGCGAGCGCCGCGCGGCCGTCGCGGATGACGTCGTCGATCGGATCGAGCCGGCCGTGGTCGTAATCGCGCAGCCCGCGCGGCTCGTCATACATGACGCGCGCGAGCTTGGGCAGCCGCTCGGAGATCGACAGGATCTTGTCGACCTGCTCCTGGTCCTCCACGGCGGCGAACTTCACCTCGGCGTGGGCCAGCACATAGGCGAGCTCGTCGGCCACTGCATCGGCATAGACCGGCACCGGGACCGCGCGCAGCATCTGCGCCGCCATCACGGTCCAGTAGAGCTTTGGCCGGTTGGAGCCGACGATCGCGATGGCGTCATGAGGCTTGAGGCCCAGCCGATGCAGCCCGACCGCGTAGGCGCGCACCTCGCCGAGCACCTGATCCCAGGTCCAGGTCTGCCAGATGCCGAAATCCTTGAGGCGGAAGGCGGGCCGGCCGCGGAAAATCTCGGCGTTGCGCACCAGCAGTTTCGGAAACGTATCCGCGCGACCGGCAGGCGCCATGGCCACAGCGCGTCCCCTCTTGGTATTCGCGCCGTCGGGCCGGCGCCGCCTACCCCTCGCCGCGTCGATCGCGGTCTTGTGAATCGAAATCCCGGCGGTGATTTGAGGGTACGGCAGGAACACCGTCAAGGGCGGCTAAACCCGGCCCCCGGTTCTCAGGCGCATTTCGACGCGCCGGCATGTGCGCGGCCGCCCGCAACGGCGACGCAACCCCTGAACGGCCGGCGGTCGGCGCTCAATGGTGATGGTGCTGATGGTCGGGCATGGCAGGCGTCTGGGCGTCGTTCAGGCTGGCCGTTTGGGCCTGCAAATAGGCGATCAGGTCGGTCGCATCGTTCTCGGCGATACCCAAGGCCGGCATGTGGACGCCTGGAAACTTCGCGACCAGCTCGAGCGCGATGGGATCGCGCCGGGCCCGCGCCATGTCGGGCCGCCTGATGAAACTTGCGAGCCAGGCGCGGTCGCGGCGCTCGGTGACGCCGCGCAAATCCGGTCCCACCCGGTCGCCCACGCCGATCGTATGGCAGGGCGCGCATATTTTCTTGAACAGGGTCCGGCCCGGCTGCAGATCGAGCGGGTAACCCGTGTTGCTGGCTTCGTCGGGCTTGGGCTGGCGCACCTCGTCGCGCCAGGCCGGGTCCATGGAGCGGATATCGATGAGAAGACGGTCGAGATCGCCGAATACCGAGTTCCTTTGCCACTCGCCGGTCGCATCGTTGCCGAGGATGATCTCGTTTCGATGCTCGCTCAGCGTCCGGCTTCTGTCGCCGAGCCTGGTGTTGATCAATCTGATGTCCTGCGGAGCCCCGGTCAGGAACAGCCAACCCGGGCCGGCACCGAAAGCCTGGGAAAATTCCTTGAGCCGCGCGGGCGTGTCACGCTCCGGGTCGACCGTCATGGAGATCAGGAAGATGTCGCGGCCGACGATCCCCTCCAGCTTGTCTTCCACCTGCGAGATCCGCGCCGTCGTGAGCGGGCATATATCGGGGCAATTCGTGTAGATGAAGCTGACCACCACGATCTTGCCCTTGATGACGTCGTCATAGAAGTTCAGCGTCTTTCCATCCTGCGTGACGACGGGCAGGTTGGGGAAGTAGTCGGCTCCCCAGCGATTGCTCTGTGCGTCGGGTGCGGCCGGCGCCGCAACGGTCGCCGCCGCGAGCGCCGCGAGGCCCGCCATCAGGCCGCGTCTCATGGGACCCTCCGGTAAAGGTCGCCGAAGGACGTCTCGTGACATCCTTCGGCGCAGCGCATGGCACAATCCTTACGGATTCCCGGTCGGGGTCATCCGCGCCGGATTCGCGATCAGCGCGCTGGTCTGCGCCTGGTTCGAGCTGGTCGTCGCCTCCGGCAGGACTTCCGGCGTCGTGAAGAACACGCCGTCGGGCGTCGGGTTCGGCGTCGGGGTGATGGACGCTTGCGGCGATCCGGCCACGCCGCTCAGCAGCTGGATGCGCATCAGCAAGGCGAAGTCCTCGTGCACCGTGTTGTGGCAGTGATTGACGTACGAGCCGCCATACTCGCCGAACTGGATCTGGAACTGCACAGTGCCGCCCGGCCGCAGCCGCCAGACGTCCTTCCTGACCAGCTTTTCGGTCGCCGGGATGGAATCGCTCCCCCGGTTCATGGTGATGCCTTCCTCGAAATGGAGATGAATCGGGTGGTCCCAGCCTCCGCCGCCGTTGATATAGGTCCAGTGCTCGACGTCGCCGGCCTTCGGGTACAGGAGCTGGATCCGGTTGGCGTTCATCGAATGCGCCTCCCCGCCATTGACCTTGACGGTCCACGGGAACTGAGCCGTGTCCGGGCAATCGGGGATGCACTGGCCGTTGGGCCCGCGCGAGTCGCCGTCACCGGACCGTCCCCATTCGACGACCCGCGTCCTCACCGGCGTGACGATCGGAATCTGCTGGGTCAACACCGCCGGCACCACGCTCGGATCGGGGCTGGTGGAAAACAGCGTGACGCCCGGCACATCCACGCTGGGGACCGAACCGACGACCCGGAATTGCAGGATCTTGCCGACGACCGGATCATTCTGGTCGCCCGCCAATGCCTGCGCGAGCGACAACTCGTCGTTCGGCAGGCGACCGTCGGTCTGTTCCAGCCTGTTCACCAGATGCAACCGGTCGCCGATCTTGTACTTGGAGAAGTCGACCACGATGTCGTAGCGCTCGGCGGTGCCCTGCTGATCCAGGACCGTCAACGGGATCGGGTTCACCACCAGGTTGCCGTCATTGGCGATGAACTGGAACTGCACGGCGTTTCCGTTGGGGTCCGCGATGGCCAGCTGGAAGAATCGCGACATGCTGGCGTCCAGGATGCGGAATCGGTATTTCCGCGGCAGAACCTCCATGAACGGCGCATAGGCCATATTGACCAGCGGGATATCACCGAGGAAGCCGTCGGTGTCGAAGATGTCGAAGAAGAGCTGGCCGTTCGGAGAGAAAGCCGCGTCGCTGACGATGAGGTTGACGTCGAAATCCACGTTGCCGAAGTCGAGCAGGCTGCCGCTGGGCAGCCGCAGATTGACACCGTCGTTGAGCGACTCGTTTCCGCGATCGGGACCGCTGTACATGTTGATCATGCCGAAATTGCCCTTGTAGACGTTCTCGGCCGTGAAGAAGAAGCGATGGTCATGGGCCCACATCGTGCCCTGGATCTCGCGGAAATCACCCGCGACGTTGACGAGGCCGCGATTGCCGTCGGGTCCCGACGCGCGACGATCGGTCGCCTGCGTATTGATCTTGTCGCGCCGGGCGAGTGTCGTGCTCCAGCGGTAGTCGTAGAACGTGCCCGGGAAGTGGTGGACGTTCGCCGCACCATCGCTTTCCGCGCCGTTGTGGGCGTTGTGAAAGTGAAGCTGGGTCTCGTTGCGGCCGAAGCCGTTGTTGTTGGCGCGCGACACCGGGAGATTATTGTAGATTCGGCTGATGACGGGCTCGCCATAGCGGACCTTGATCAGGAACGGGGGCAAGGTGCCTTGCGAGAAGCGGCCGGCCCCATAGGCCCACACGCTGTTGGGGGCCTGGGCCGGGAAATTCGGGTGAAACCTGGTGTTCGGCGCGATCGGCCCGAGCGACATGACATAGCCGGCCTTGGGGAAAAACTCGTTCCATCGCTGATGAGCGAATACTTCTCCGGGCGGGCGGCCCTCGATCGGACCGCGCCCGGTGATCGGATTCTTGAATTGCGGGTCGGTCGGATGGGCGGTGAAGTCGGTGTGGTAGGACAACCGTCGCGCCGGCCGTTCGCCGAGCGAGGTGGGGAAGGCCGCGTCGCCGGCCGAGGCCGGGTCCGCGGATGCAACGCGGGTCAACGGGAACGGCGTCTGCAGATGCAGCCGCGGCATGGGCTGCGTGAACTTCTGCGCGCCGAACAATGGACTCGGCGGCGTGCCGGTCGGAACGCCGTCCGCAAAGGCGCTCGAGGCGAACGGACTGAGGCCGTTTTTCAGGGCGAGGCCGCCGAAGGTCAGAAGTCCCCATTTATACAGGTCGCGTCGCGTGATCTGGCCGAGCGACAGCGCTTTGACGATTTCCGCCCGATTGTTGCGCGCGTTCTGAGCTTCTCGGAGCCGTGCGCGCGAAGCGTTGTGCGACAGATAACGCATGTGCCTCTCCCTGAGCCGATTTGGGAAGGGCGTGTCCGGCCGGCTTGCTCGGACATGCCGAAAGCCAAGGACCTTCTGGATGAGATGAGCAACGATCTAGGCACACGTTACGCGGGATTGCAACTAGAGTAATATATTCAAAATATCCTATATCTCAGCGCGAGTGAGCGGGATACCGTCGCCGCGACAATGTCGGTGGCGCATGGGCCGGCGCATTGGTGAAAGAAATTACTCCGCGGCCTTGAGCAGCGGCGCCGGACCGGCGCGGAATTGCTCGAGCAAGGCCGCTTCGTCGGCCTTCGCGGCGGCGAGATGGCGCATCTTGATATGGCCATAGCCGCGAATTTTTTCCGGGATCGCCGCGAGGCCAACCGCGATGGCGTGATTATCGGGCGTGAGACGGCTGAGGATCTCGTCCAGCATCGCCTCGTAGTCGGCGATCAGCGCGCGCTCGGTTTTGCGCTCGCGCGTATAGCCGAAGACGTCGAAGGCCGTTCCGCGCAGGCCCTTCAGCCCCGCAAGCAAACGGAACAGCCCGAATATCCACGGCCCGAAGGTGATCTTACGCGGCCGGCCCGCCTTGTCGGTGGGCGCGAGCAGCGGCGGACTGAGATGCACGCGGAGCCGCAAATTCTCACCGTCGAAGGTGTTCTTGACCTGCTGCGCGAATGATTCCTCGCTGTAGAGGCGCGCCACCTCGTATTCGTCCTTGTAGGCCATCAGCTTGAACAGATAGCGGCCGACGGCCTCGGCGAGACCGCATGCCGCCGGCGCAAGCGTGGCCTCGGCGGCCCTCGCCTTGTCGACCCAGCCGCGGTAACGCGCCGCATAAGCGGCATTCTGATAGGCGGTCAGGAACGCGACACGTCTTGCGACCATCTCATCGAAGGAACCTGACAACTTCAGCGCCGGATCGCTCGCCATGGGGGCGGCCAGCTTCTCGACCGCGTCGAGGT
>DATBBS010000424.1:0-1988 GCA_036270895.1 Xanthobacteraceae bacterium | reverse complement strand
TCGCAGTTTGCCTGGGTTCAACCCAGCGAGCGCCCACATGATCACCATCAGCCATCTTCAGCCGATCGTCTCCCTGCTGGCCGGCATCCTGATCCTGATAATTCCGCACCTGCTCAACTACATCGTCGCGATCTATCTGATCCTGGTCGGGATCATCGGGCTGGGGATCTTGCGGTGAGCGTGGGCGAAGGGGGGCGGGTGGGCCCCCGTCGGGGCACCTGACATAAGCCCTTTAATCGCCACGCCTTCCTGGCGCCGCGGTCGACCCGCACGCGGGCGCGCCGGCGCCGGACAGCGACCCAAGACGAGGGTTGCGTGCGACGGGCCCGGCGTGCTTTGTGCCCGCAATCACGTCTCACCGGTACCATTCCATGGCCAAGAAAACCGCTTCCCGCCGCTCGCGCCCCGCCAAGGCCGCGCGGCGCTCCGCCCCCAAGGCGAAACGCAAGAGCGCCAGGGCGGCGGCGAAGGCCGGGCGCTCCGCTGCGGTCAAACCGTCGCGCAAGGGCAAATGGGTCTACACTTTCGGCGACGGCAAGGCCGAGGGCAGGTCGAAAATGCGCGATCTGCTCGGCGGCAAGGGCGCCAACCTGGCCGAGATGGCCAATCTGGGGCTGCCGGTGCCGCCCGGTTTCACCATCACCACGGAGCTGTGCACCCACTTCTACGCCAACCGGAAGACCTATCCCAAGGAGCTCAAGGCCCAGGTCGAGAGTGCGCTCGCCCATATTGGCAAGATCACCGGCAAAAGCTTTGGCGATGCTCAAAATCCGCTGCTGGTGTCGGTGCGCTCGGGCGCGCGCGCCTCGATGCCCGGCATGATGGACACGGTCCTCAACCTCGGGCTCAACGACACGACGGTCGAGGCGCTGGCCGCCAAGTCGGGCCACCGGCGTTTCGCCTATGACAGCTACCGGCGCTTCATCACGATGTATTCCGACGTGGTGCTGGGCATCGGGCATCACGTGTTCGAGGAAATTCTCGACGAGCATAAGGACAAGAACGGCTACATGCTCGATACCGACCTCGAGGCCGACGACTGGTCCGAGCTCGTCACCCGCTACAAGGAGCGCGTCGCCCAGGAGCTTGGAAAACCTTTCCCGCAGGATCCGCACGACCAGCTGTGGGGCGCGATCGGCGCCGTGTTCGGCAGCTGGATGAACCAGCGCGCCATCACGTATCGCCGCCTGCACAATATTCCGGAAAGCTGGGGCACCGCGGTCAACGTTCAGGCCATGGTGTTCGGCAACCTGGGTGAGACCTCGGCGACCGGCGTCGCCTTCACCCGCAATCCCTCGACCGGCGAGAAAAGCCTCTATGGCGAGTTCCTGATCAACGCCCAGGGCGAGGATGTGGTCGCCGGCATCCGCACGCCGCAGGAGATCACCGAGAAATCGCGCCGCGCCACCGGCTCCGACAAGCCGTCGATGGAGCGGGCGATGCCGAAAGCCTATGCGGAGCTCACCCGTATCTACGGGCTTTTGGAAAAGCACTACCGCGACATGCAGGATCTCGAATTCACGGTCGAGCAGGGCAAGCTGTGGATGCTGCAGACGCGCGCCGGCAAGCGCACCGCCAAGGCGGCCTTGCGCATCGCGGTCGATCTCGCCAACGAGTCGCTCATCACCCGGGAGGAGGCAGTGACGCGGGTCGATCCCGCCTCGCTCGATCAGCTCCTGCACCCGACCATCGATCCCAAGGCCGAACGGCAGGTGATCGCCACCGGGCTGCCGGCCTCGCCCGGCGCGGCGTCCGGCGAGGTCGTGTTCTCCTCCGACGAGGCCGAGCTTCTGAAGACGCAGGGCCGCAAGGTCATCCTGGTGCGCATCGAGACGAGCCCGGAAGACATCCACGGCATGCACGCGTCGGAAGGAATCCTCACGACGCGCGGCGGCATGACATCGCACGCGGCCGTGGTGGCGCGCGGCATGGGCAAGCCTTGCGTCTCCGGCGCCGGCGCGATCCGGGTCGATTACGCCGCCAGCACC
>DATBBS010000423.1:0-2186 GCA_036270895.1 Xanthobacteraceae bacterium | reverse complement strand
GACAATGCGCGCACGCCCTCCGGCGTGTCCTACATGCTGGAGAATCGCGAGATCATGCTGCGGCTCTTCCCGGACCTGTTCTCGCGCCACCACGTCGCGCCGGTGGAGAATTATCCCGACGAGCTTTTGGCGACGCTGCAGTCGGTCGCGCCGAACTCGGCCTCCGGCGAGCCGACCGTGGTGCTGCTTACGCCCGGCGTCTACAACTCGGCCTATTACGAGCACTCCTTCCTGGCCGACAAGCTCGGCGTCGAGCTGGTCGAGGGCCGCGACCTGGTGGTCAAGGGTGCGGTCGTCTACATGCGCACCACCGAGGGCTTGAAGCGCGTCGACGTGATCTACCGGCGCGTCGACGACGATTTCCTCGATCCGCTCGCGTTCCGCCCGGATTCCGAGCTCGGGGTGCCGGGGCTGATGTCGGCCTACCAGGCCGGCAACGTGACGCTCGCCAACGCGGTCGGCACCGGCATCGCGGACGACAAGGCGGTCTACAGCTATATGCCGGAGATCGTGAAATTCTTTCTCGGCGAGGAGCCCATTCTCAAGAACGTGCCGACCTGGCGCTGCCGCGAGGAGGAGCATCTCGCCTACGTGCTCGATCACCTCGACGAGCTGGTGGTCAAGGAGGTGCACGGCTCGGGCGGCTACGGCATGCTGATCGGGCCGAAAGCCGACAAGGCCATGCTCGCGACGTTCCGCGCCAAGCTCAAGACCGACCCGACGAATTTCATCGCCCAGCCGACGCTGGCGCTGTCGACCTGCCCGACCTGCGTCGAGGAAGGGGTGGCGCCGCGCCATGTCGACCTGCGGCCCTTCGTGCTCGCCGGCCGCGACCGCATCCGCATCGTGCCCGGCGGGCTGACCCGCGTGGCGCTCAAGCGCGGCTCGCTGGTGGTCAATTCGAGCCAGGGCGGCGGGACGAAGGATACCTGGGTGCTGGACTCATGAGGGAACTGCAATTGTGCCTGCACGGCGCCTGCGCTCCCTCTCCCCGCGACAGCGGGGAGAGGGTTGGGGTGAGGGGCTCCATCCGCGAGTCTCAGACTCGCGGCGACGCCCCCTCACCCACCGCGCTTCGCTTACGCTCGCGCGTCGACCTCTCCCCGCACGCGGGGAGAGGTGAAGCGAACGCGGCCGACCCTCCCCCTGCAGGGGAGGGTTAGATGCTGTCCCGCACCGCCGACAACCTCTATTGGCTGGCCCGCTACGTGGAGCGCGCCGAGTTCGTCTCGCGCATCCTGGAGGCCACCCAGCGGCTGACCGCGATGCCGCTGAGCTATGTCGGCGCCACCAACGAATGGGAATCGGCGGTCGCGACCGCGGGCAGCGCCAAGGCTTTTGCGGCGCATTATCCGGAAGCCAACGAGGAGACGGCGATCGACTTCCTGGCCTTCTCCACCGCCAACCCCTCCTCGATCCGCAATTGCTTCGAAATGGCGCGCGCCAATGCGCGCTCGGTGCGCACCGCGCTCACCGCCGAGACCTGGGACGTGATCAACGGCGGCTGGCTCGAGCTCAAGCGCTTCGGCAACGGGCCGCCCTCGCGCGAGGAATTTTTGCGCTTCCTGCGCTGGGTGCAGGAGACCTCGCTTCGTTTCGACGGCTCGGTCTACCGCACCATGCTGCGCAACGATGCCTACTGGTTCACCCGCCTCGGCGTCTTCCTCGAGCGCGCCGACAACACCGCGCGCATCCTCGACGTGAAATACCACATGCTGCTGCCTGCCGACGAACCGGTCGGCGGATCGCTCGACTATTTCCAGTGGGCCGCGATCCTGCGCACCGTATCGGCCCTCACCGCCTATCACTGGGTCTATCGCGAGAATCTCAAGCCCTGGCTGGTGGCCGACCTGCTCATCCTCAACGAGCAGATGCCGCGCTCGCTCGCGAGCTGCTACCAGAACCTGGTGCAGTTCTTCGACGCCATCGCCAACGCCTATGGGCGGCAGGGACCGGCGCAGCGCAAGGCGCGCGCGGTGCGCACCCGGCTGCAGAACAGCCGCATGGAGGAGATCTTCCAGCGCGGGCTGCACGAATTCATCGGCGAGTTCATCGCCGACAACAACCAGCTCGGGGCCGCCGTCAGCGAGCAATATCTCATGTGAGCGGGCCCGCGGGGGCCGGCGAGCGCGCGCGGCCGTGACGGCGCGGTGGACAACCCGGCTCCAATTGCGATGATGGCGGCA
>DATBBS010000422.1:0-2479 GCA_036270895.1 Xanthobacteraceae bacterium | reverse complement strand
GACGTTTTCGAAGCGGTCGAGTCGCGCATCAGCTGCCGGTGGTTTCTCGACAAGCCGGTCGACCAGAAGATCATCCGCGACCTGATCGCCAAGGCGGCGCGCGCCGCCTCGGGCGGCAACCTGCAGCCCTGGCGGGTCTATCCTCTCACGGGCGCGCCGCTCGCCGAGATCAAGCGGCGGGTGGCCGACGAGCTCGCGGCCAACGATCCGCGCCACGTCGAGGCCGAATATCCGATCTACCCAAATCCGATGTGGGAGCCCTATCGGTCGCGGCGCGAGCAGCACGGCGTCCAACTCTATGGGGCGCTCGGCATCGTGCGCGACGACACGCAGGGCCGGCTCGACCAGTACAAGCGCAACTTCGAGTTTTTCAACGCGCCCGTCGCGCTGTTCATCACCATCGAGCGCAAGCTCGGCCCCGGCCAGTGGGCCGATCTCGGCAGCTATATCCATACCCTCATGTATCTGGCGCGCGGTCACGGGCTCGACACCTGCCCGCAGGAATCCTGGGCCCGTATGTACAGGACGGTCGGCGCCTTCCTGAAGATCCCGCCCGACCATATGCTGTTCTGCGCCGTCGCGATCGGTTACGGCGACCACGCCCATCCGGCCAACAGCTTTCGCTCGCCGCGCGCCGGCCTCGAGGAGTTCTGCACCTTCGTCGGCTTCGAAGGCAACTGACGTCCATGTCGAAGGGAACCGACGTCATCACGCGCGCAGATGCATGCGATCAGATATGTTGGTTTGCGTCGCCCGAGTGAATGCGTGACCATCGCACAGCCGGGAGCGTGCATGCCATGAACTCTGTTACGGAGCGGACCAAGCAATTCTGCGCGCGCTTCAACCTGCGCGTTCCCATCCTGCTTGCCCCGATGGCAGGCGTGCCGTCGCGGGCGCTCTCGATCGCGGTCGCCACTGCGGGCGGGCTCGGCTCGTGCGGCGCGTTGCTGATGCGGCCGGACGAGATCGTCGCATGGGCGGACGAGGTGCGCCGCAACACCAATGGGGCGTTCCAGCTCAACCTGTGGATTCCCGACCCGCCGCCGAAACGCGACGCCGCGCATGAGGCGCGCCTTCGCCAGTTCCTCGGAACCTGGGGGCCGCCGGTGCCCCCCGAGGCCGCCGAGGCCGCCCCGCTCGACTTCGCGGCGCAATGCGACGCGCTGCTCGCCGCCGGGCCGGCAATCGTGTCGTCCGTGATGGGGCTCTATCCGCCGGACTTCGTCGCCCGCATCAAGGCGCGCGGCATCGCCTGGTTCGCCAATATCTCGACCGTCGCGGAGGCGCGGGCGGCGGAAGCCGCCGGCGCCGACGTGATCGTGGCGCAAGGCATGGAGGCGGGCGGCCATCGCGGCTGCTTCGACGCCAGCGAGGCCGAGCGCCAGCTGGTCGGACTGTTCGCGTTGTTGCCGGCCGTGGTTGATGCGGTCCGCGTGCCCGTGGTGGCGACCGGCGGGATCGCGGATGGGCGCGGCGTCGCGGCCGCGCTGACCCTCGGGGCAAGCGCCGCCCAGATCGGCACCGGCTTCCTGCGCTGCCCGGAGTCGAAGATTCCTTCCGCCTGGGCCGACGCGCTGGGGAAGACGGCGCCGGAAAACACCATGGTGAGCCGAGCCTTCAGCGGCCGCGCCGGGCGCAGCATCGCCACCGATTACGCGCGGGCCGCAACCGCCCCGGAAGCGCCGCAGCCGGCGCCCTATCCGGTGCAGCGCGCCCTGACGGCCGGTATGCGGGCTGCCGCCCAGCGCGACGGCGACATCCAGCGCATGCAGGCCTGGGCCGGCCAGTCGGCGGCGCTCGCGCGGGCGGAACCGGCCGCCGAGGCGGTGGAACGCATCTGGCGAGAGGCATGCGCCCTCCTGGGGTGAATCGCCCCGGCGCAACCGGCCGTCTGCCATGCCGTCCCGGCATACCGACTCATTTCTTCCCGGGCCGAATAAGCGTAGAATCAAGTGGTTCGGTCCGGAGACTCACCATGAAGTTGCAAGCGCTGGGCTATGTCGGGATCCGCACCAAAAAGCTCGAGGACTGGAGCACCTATGCGACCCGGTTCCTCGGCCTTCAACTCGTCGAGCGCAGCCGCAACGCGCTCTCTTTCCGCATGGATGACCGCAAGCAGCGCATCGTGGTGGAGGCCGAGCACGGCGAAGGCCCCTCCTTCTACGGCTGGGAGGTCGAGAACGCCAAGGCGCTCGATGAGCTCGCGGCCCGTCTGGAGACATCCGGCATCAAGTTCGCGCGCGGCTCGCGCGCGCTCGCTGACGAGCGCCGGGTCAAGGACCTGATCGTCTTCTCCGACCCGATCGGCAACCGGCTCGAGGTTTTTCACGGTGCCGAGATCGCGAGCGACCCGTTTCGGCCTGGCCGTGCGATCTCGGGCTTCCGCACCGGCGCACTCGGTATGGGCCATGCGGTGCTCACGGCCGAGCGGCTCGACGACGTGCTGCCCTTCTACCAGGACGTCCTCGGCTTCAGGCCG
>DATBBS010000421.1:0-3254 GCA_036270895.1 Xanthobacteraceae bacterium | reverse complement strand
GCACAGATTGCGCGCCGCCTCGACCACCGCCATCTGCATGCCGAAGCAGATGCCGAAATACGGCACGTTGCGCTCGCGCGCGAACTGGGCGGCGCGGATTTTTCCCTCGGCGCCGCGCTGCCCGAATCCGCCCGGCACCAGAATGCCGTTGACGTGTTCCAGGAAGGGGGTCGGATCCTCGCGCTCGAACACCTCGCTCTCGATCCAGTCGAGCTTGACCTTGATCTTGTTGGCGATGCCGCCATGCGAGAGCGCCTCGATCAGCGACTTGTAGGCGTCCTTCAGGCCGGTGTATTTGCCGACGATCGCGATCGTGACGTCGCCTTCCGGATTGCGGATGCGGTCGTTGATGGTCTCCCAGCGTTCCAGCTCAGGCGACTGCGCCGGGGGCATCCCGAAGGCGGCCAGCACCTCGGTGTCGAGTCCGGCCGCGTGATAGGCCTCCGGCACCGCATAGATGTTGTCGACGTCGCGCGCCTCGATGACGGCGCTTTCACGCACGTTGCAGAACAGCCCGAGCTTGCGGCGCTCCTCGGACGGGATCGGCCGGTCGGTACGGCAGAGCAGGATGTCGGGCTGGATGCCGATCGAGCGCAGCTCCTTGACCGAATGCTGGGTCGGCTTGGTCTTGAGCTCGCCGGCCGAGGGGATGAAGGGCAGCAAGGTGAGATGGATGTAGATCGCCTGGCGGCGCGGCAGGTCGTTGCCGAGCTGGCGGATCGCCTCGAAAAACGGCAGGCCCTCGATGTCGCCGACGGTGCCGCCGATCTCGACCAGCACGAAGTCGACGCCGTCGTTGCCGTCGCGCACGAAATCCTTGATCGCATTGGTGACGTGCGGGATCACCTGGATGGTGGCGCCCAGGTAGTCGCCGCGCCGCTCCTTGGCGAGGATCTCCTGATAGATGCGGCCGGTGGTGATGTTGTCCTGCCGGCTCGCGGGCCGGCCGGTGAACCGCTCGTAATGCCCGAGATCGAGATCGGTCTCGGCGCCGTCGTCGGTGACGAAGACCTCGCCGTGCTGATAGGGCGACATCGTCCCGGGATCGACATTGAGATAGGGATCGAGCTTGCGCAGCCGCACGCTGTAGCCGCGTGCCTGCAGCAGCGCCCCGAGCGCCGCCGACGCCAACCCCTTGCCAAGCGATGAGACCACGCCGCCGGTGATGAAAATATACCGCGCCATGGGAACCAACGTTTAGCCCGCCGAACTCGATTCGACGAGGCCCTGGGACAAAGATTCTTGGGGAACCGGATTCGAGCGCCGGCCGCGAAGATTGTCGTGAGCAGATCGCGGGTTATATAAGAACCCTGCCATTGTTGTGCAAACGCTTTCGTGGCCCCGGTCTCGCCCCTCGCGAGCAATGCGGGATCGATGCGGCGTGTGCGCGAAAACGACGGGAACCGCCTGTGGCACCACGTCGCGCCGGAACTAGCTACCGCAGCCGGATGTTTCCCCTGATAAGGACGCCGCTATAAGGACACGGCTATAAAGACACCGCTTAAGAACATCGCGTAAGAACACCCGCACAAGGGGGCGACATTTTTCTGCTGGCCGGACATTCCGGCGGGAGGAACCCTTGGAGCGAACCCGCGAACCCGCGCTCGTCATCGAGCTCGGCCGCCGCCTCGTGCGTAAGCGTGATTTTTACGCCGGCGGCCTGATGATCCTGTTCGGCCTGGTCATGGTGATCAAAGGGCCGGCCTACCGGGTCGGCTCGTTGATGCATATGGGCCCGGGCTTCCTGCCCACCGTGCTCGGCGTCATCCTCATTCTTCTTGGAATCGCCATCGCGGCTGGCTCGCTGGCCGAGTCCGATACCGAGGACCAGCGCATCCTCCCGGAGCACCCGCAATGGCTGGGGTGGCTCTGCATTCTGGGCGGGCCCTTCTGCTTCATCCTCTTCGGCAGCTATTTCGGGCTCGCCCCCGCCACCTTCGCCTGCGTCTTCGTCTCCGCCCTGGGTGATCGCACGGCGACATGGAAAAGCGCCATCGTGCTCGCGTTTGCGGTGACGGTCTTCGGGGTCGGGTTGTTCTCCTATGTGCTGCAGGTGCCGATGCCGGTCCTGGAATGGAGGGGCCTGTGATCTGGACCTCGCTGACGGACCTCTGGTACGGCTTCGGAGTCGCGCTCGAGCCGCACAACCTGATGTTCTGCTTCATCGGCGTGCTGATCGGCAACATGGTGGGCGTGCTGCCCGGCATGGGGCCGCTGGCGACCATCTCGATCCTGCTGCCGCTGACCTTCGGCATCAAGCCAGTGGGCGCCATCCTGATGCTGGCGGGCGTGATGTACGGCGCCCAATATGGCGGCGCGATCTGCTCGATCCTGCTCAACCTGCCGTGCCACCCGCCGCATGCGGTCACCTGCCTCGACGGCTATCCGATGACCAAGCAGGGCCGCGGCGGGGTGGCGCTCGGGGTGACGGTGCTGGCGTCCTTCGTCGGCGCCTCCTGGGGCATCACCGAGATGGTGTTCCTGTCGCCCTTGCTGGTGCGGGCGGCGCTGCAATTCGGTCCGGCCGAAATCTGCTCGCTCATGCTCTTAGGTCTGCTCGCAGGCTCGACGCTGGCGCGCGGCTCGCCGCTCAAGGGCGTCGCCATGACGGTGCTCGGGCTGATGCTCGGCATCGTCGGATCCGACATCGAGACCGGCTCGGAACGCTTCACCTTCGGCCTCGCCCAGCTCGACGACGGCATCGAGCTCATCGCGCTCGCGCTCGGCCTGTTCGGCATCGCGGAGTTCATGAACAGCATCAACCAAATCGTGGAGATCAACACCAAATATTCCAAGGTGAGGCTGCGCGACATGCGGCCCACCAAGGCCGACCTGAAGCAGTCCTTCTTCCCGATGTTGCGCGGCACCGTCATCGGCAGCCTGTGCGCCCTCATCCCGGGCACCGGTCCCACCATCGCGTCCTTCGTGGCCTATGCGACCGAAAAGAAGGTGTCGAAGACGCCGGAACGCTTCGGCTACGGGGCGATCGAAGGCGTGGTGTGCCCCGAGGCCGCCACGCACTCATCGGTGCAGGGCGATTTCATCCCGACCATGAGCCTCGGAATTCCGGGCGACGCCGTCATGGCGCTGCTGCTCGGCGCCTTGATGATCCAGGGCATCGTGCCGGGGCCGCAGCTGATCACCCAGCATCCGGACATCTTCTGGGGCCTGGTCGCCAGCTTCTGGGTCGGCAATATCCTGCTGGTGCTGCTCAACGTGCCGCTGATCGGCATCTGGGTGAAGCTGCTGACCAT
>DATBBS010000420.1:0-9996 GCA_036270895.1 Xanthobacteraceae bacterium | reverse complement strand
GCAATCTCCATTCGACCAACAATTTTCCGGAAGTCACCGGCCGGGTCTGTCCGGCGCCGTGCGAAGCCGCCTGCACGCTCAACCTCGACGACAATCCGGTCACCATCAAGACGATCGAATGCGCGATCGCCGACAAGGCCTTCGAGCAGGGCTGGATCGAGCCGGAGCCGCCGGCGCTCAAGACCGGCAAGCGGGTCGCGGTCGTGGGCTCCGGCCCGGCCGGCATGGCCTGCGCCCAGCAGCTCGCGCGCGCCGGCCACGACGTCCACGTCTACGAGAAATTCGCCAAGGCGGGCGGCCTGCTGCGTTACGGCATTCCCGACTTCAAGATGGAGAAGCACTACATCGATCGCCGCGTCGCGCAGATGGAGGCCGAAGGCGTGACGTTCCACTACGGGGCCCATGTCGGCCACAACGTTGCGGCCGAGAAGCTGCTCGCGGATCACGACGCGGTCGTGCTGGCGGGCGGCGCCGAGAAGCCGCGCGACCTGCCGATCCCCGGCCGCGAGCTCAACGGCATCCATTTCGCCATGGATTTTTTGCCGCAGCAGAACCGCCGCGTGAGCGGCGAGCCGGCGGACGCGGCCGCGCCTATTCTTGCCAAGGACAAGCACGTCGTGGTGGTCGGCGGCGGCGACACCGGCTCGGACTGCATCGGCACCTCGATCCGCCAGGGCGCATTATCGGTCACCAATTTCGAGATCATGCCGATGCCGCCCGAAAAGGAGAACAAGCTCCTGACCTGGCCGGATTGGCCGCTCAAGCTGCGCACCTCGTCGAGCCACGAGGAGGGCGCCAAGCGCGAATTCTCGGTGCTCACGCAGAAATTCACCGGCGAGAACGGCCGGGTGAAGAAGCTCCACTGCATCCATGTCGACGAGAAGTTCAAGCCGATTCCCGGCTCGGAATTCGTGCTCGACGCCGACCTCGTGTTGCTCGCGATGGGGTTCGTGCACCCGGTCCAGGAAGGCATGATCACGTCGCTCGGCCTGGCGCTCGACCCGCGCGGCAATGTGCGGGCCGACACCAACCTCTATCGCAGCTCGCGCGACAAGGTCTTCGCCGCCGGCGACATGCGGCGGGGCCAGTCCCTGGTGGTGTGGGCGATCCGCGAGGGCCGCCAGGCGGCGCATTCGGTCGACAAGTACCTGATGGGATCGACCTCATTGCCGCGTTGAGGCGCGGGCCCGCTGAAGCCTGAATCGAGGCTCTGGTGCTGCTTTGGTCTCGGCGTCCACCGGCGCGCGGATTTCATCTTCGTTAACCTAGATCCGGCGGGTTTCGCCAGCCTGCGGCACGCCCGCGGAGGTGCCCCGATGGGCATTGCTAAACAGGAAAGTAATGAAATTCGGGCATAAGGCCGGGAGCCAGAACCTCGTCCCCCGACTTTGAGCCCGGCGCATGTTTCGATGGGTCCGCGCAGTTGCACAAACCACGACCTGCCTGGGCGTGGTGCTGATCGGCGCCATTTGGGGCGGCGTCTTCCTGCTTGCGAATGCGGCGCACCAGCGCGCCTATGAGGAGGGGTTGCGGCAAGGCAGCAACCTCACCCGCATATTCCAGGAATATATCTCCCGGGTCATCCAGAGCTCCGACAGCCAGCTGCAATTCCTGCGCAAGCTCTACGAGCAGGATCCGGCTCATTTCGATTTCGCCCGCTGGATCGACAGCACGAAAAAGCGAAACGATCTGACCATCCATTTCTCGCTCATCGATCCCAAGGGCATCATCAGGTTCACGAGCCTCGGGCCGGTTCGCACAAAGGTCGACATCAGCCAACACGAGGCTTTCCGCGTCCACGTCGACGCGACGACGGACGAGCTTCACATCAGCGAGCCCCGGGTTGGCCATCTGTCCGGCCGCCTGTCGATGCAATTGACCCGCCGGCTGACCAAGCCCGACGGCACATTCGGCGGCACCATCAGCGCCTCGCTCGACGTCATTCGACTCCAGGATTTCTACAACTCGGTCGATATCGGTCATGACGGCATGATCTCGCTCGTGGGCTTCGACGGGATCATCCGGGTGCGCAGCGGCCGCGATCCCACGGCGGGCAACTTCATCGGCCAATCGGCCGGCCGCACCCGGGCGTTCGAGCTCTATCGCGAGTATCCGCAAGGAAGCTATTGGAATTCGGCCGGGTCCGCCCGGCAATTCGGCGGCGTGCGCCGGCTGATTTCCTATCGGGTCGTCGAAGGGCTGCCCCTGATCGCCATGGTGGGGCTGGCGGAAAGCGACATATTCGAGCCGGCCGCGTCGGCGGCGCACAAATACGATCAGATCGGATCCCTGTTCACGGCGATCGTCCTGATCGCGATGGGCGTCGGGGCGATGCGAAAGAGGAAACTCGCCGCGACCACGGCGGCACTGGAGCGCTCCAAGGCCTCGCTCGAGCAGACGAACCTGCGCTTCGATACCGCGCTCGAGCATATGTCGCATGGCCTTTGCATGTTCGATCGCGAACAAACGCTGTTGGTCTCCAATGCCCGCTATGGCGAGCTGTATGGGCTCACACCCGAGCAGATCAAGCCCGGCACGACACTGCGTTCCATCCTGGAAGCGCGCGTCGCGGCCGGCAGCGTTCCGGCGGATGTCGGCGGCTACATCGACTCGCGTCTGGCCGAGGTGGCCGGATCGGAACCCCATTACGTGGTCAACGAGCTGCGCGACGGGCGTTTTTTCGCGGTCAGCCACCAGCCCATGCGGGACGGAGGCTGGGTCGCGATTCACCAGGAGATCACGGCGCAGAAGCGGGCGGAATCGCAGATCGCCTACATGGCCCGCCACGACGGCCTCACCGGCCTCGCCAATCGCGCGGTGTTGCGCGAGCGCATGCAGGAGGGCCTGGCGCGCCTGCAGCGCGGCGGCGGCGCTTTCAGCGTTTTCATCCTGGATCTCGACCTCTTCAAGGCGGTCAACGATTCGCTGGGGCATCCGGTCGGCGACGAGCTGCTCAAGGTCGTGGCGCAGCGGCTTTCCGCCTGCCTGGGCGAAACCGACACGGTGGCGCGGCTCGGGGGCGACGAGTTCGCGGTTTTGACACCGGCACCCCGCGATCAGCGCCAAGCCGCGCTCGCCACCGCGAAGCTGCTGCTCGAGGCGGTGGCCGCGCCCTATGATATCGACGGCCACAAGCTCGACATCGCGACCAGCATCGGGATCGCGCTCGCGCCCGACCACGGCACCGACGTCGACCAGCTCATCAAGAGCGCCGACCTCGCGCTCTACAAGGCCAAGGCCGAGGGCCGCAACACATGCCGCCTGTTCGAAGCCGCCATGGGCGCCGAGGCGCATAGCCGCCGCGCCCTGGAGATCGATCTGCGCGACGCATTCGACCGTGGCGAGCTCGAGCTTCATTATCATCCGATCGTCGACATACGGGCCACGGAGATCGCCAGCGTGGAGGCGCTCATCCGCTGGCGTCACCCGCAACGCGGGATGATCGCGCCGGGCGACTTCATTCCCCTGGCCGAAGAGACCGGGCTGATCCATTCGCTCGGAGAATGGGTGCTCCGCCACGCCTGCACCGCCGCGGCGGGTTGGCCCCCTCATATCCGGGTCGCGGTCAACCTCTCGCCCGTGCAGTTCCGCCGCGGCAACCTCACCGACACCATCTCGGCTGCGCTCCGCGATTCCGGCCTGCCGGCGGAGCGCCTCAAGCTGGAAATCACCGAATCCGTGCTGATGGAGGGAAATGCCGAGAACATGGGCACGCTGCACAGGCTGCGCGGCCTCGGCATCTCGATCGTGCTCGACGATTTCGGGACCGGCTACTCCTCGCTCAGCTACCTGCGCATGTTTCCGTTCGACCAGATCAAGATCGACCGCTCTTTCGTCAGCGAATTGTCGAGCAATACCGATTGCGCCGCGATCGTGTCCGCGGTCGCCGGACTCGGGCGCAGCCTTCACGTCGCCACCGTGGCGGAGGGCGTCGAGACCGAGGAGCAGCTCGTGCTGGTGCGCGCGGCCGGTTGCACCCATGCGCAGGGCTTCTTGTTCGGCCGGCCCTGCCGGGCGGCGGAGCTCGACTTCACGCGGGTCGCCGCGCAGCGCCGCAGCGAGGACGCGGCCTAACGCGTTGGCGGACGATACTCCCGAAGACTGCAAGCCGATTGCCGCCGCGACCAGCCAATCTATAATGCGACCGCGCTGGCGAATGGCCGCAGGCGCCGGGAGAGGCGAAGGATGCTGCGCGATTTCCTGACGCCGCCGGCGCGATGACCCGCGCTGCGCGCCTGCCGGCTTCGATCGCGGTCGCCTTCCTGGCGTTTTGCGCGACCGCGCGGGCGCAGGACTGGCCGGCCCGCCCGGTGCGCATCGTGTCGCCCTTCGCGGCCGGCGGCAGTTCCGACACCATGGGCCGCCTCGTTGCGGAGCGGCTGAGCGCACAACTGCATCAACCCTTCTTTGTCGAGAACCGTGGCGGCGCCGGCGGCCTGATCGGATCGGCCGCGGTCGCGGGCGCGGCGCCCGACGGCTACACCCTGCTGGTCTCGAGCATCGGCACCCACGTCATCGCCCCGTCGACGAGCGCCGCCGCGGGCTACGATCCGCTCGCGGACTTCACGCATGTCGCCTTCGTGGGCGGCCCGCCGATCGTGATCGCGGTGCATCCCTCGCTCGGCGTGCGATCCTTCGCGGAGCTGCGTGCATTCCTCCAGCGTGCCGGCGGGCCACTTCCCTACGTGTCGCCGGGCCCCGGCACGATCGGCCACCTGATCGCCGAGTTCTGGGCCGAGAAGGACAATCTCAGGCTGGCGCATGTCGCCTACAAGGGCTCGGGCCAGGCGATCACCGATCTGATCGCCGGCCACGTCAAGATGGGCGCGATCACCTGGACCGCCGCGATCGGACAGATGCGTGGACGCGCCATCCTGCCGCTCGCGGTCTCCTCGGCGCACCGCATGCCTGAATTTCCGGATGTGCCGAGCCTGACGGAGCTCGGCTACCCGGACCTCGCGGTGACGACGTGGTTCGGCTTCGCCGGCCCGGCGGGGCTCGCACGCAATAGCACCGAGCGCATGAACCGCGAGATCGGCGCCGCGCTCGACGCCAAGACGGTCCGCGACCGCCTCGATGCCGATGGATTCGAACGCGCAAAAATGTCGCCGGACGAGCTCACTGCTTTCGTGCGGGGCGAGCTTGCCAAATGGAGCCCCTTGGCGAAGAAATTGACGGCGGCCGAGGCCGGCAAGTGAAAAAATCCGCCCGGCCCCACCGACCAATCGGGAGAACGCCTTGCCGGTTTCGCGCCGCCGTTTCCTGAGCGCCGCCGTCGCCGCCCCGGCCATGCTGCTGCCGCGGGATGCGCGCGCCGCCTATCCGGAGCGCCCGATCCGGCTGATCGTCCCCTTCGCGGCCGGCGGCGCGGTCGACAGCGTCGCGCGCGTGCTCGGCAAGGCGCTGAGCGCGAATCTCGGCGGGTCGATCGTGATCGACAACCGTGGCGGCGCCGGCGGCGTCATCGGCATGGAGGCGGTCGCGCATGCGTCCGCCGACGGCTATACGCTGCTGCTCTCGCACAGCGGTCTGGCGGCGATGCCCGGGCTCTACCGCGATCTGCCCTTCGACCCGGCGCGCGATTTCGCCGGCGTCGTCACGGCGGCGTCCGGCGCCTATGTGCTCGCGGTGAATTCGGCCGAGCCGTTCACATCGGTCGCGGATCTCATCGCCTTTGCCAAGGCCAATCCGGGCCGGCTCACCTACGGATCGGCCGGCGCCGGATCCATCATCCATCTGGCGGGCGAGTTCTTCAAGCGCACCGCCGGGGTGGAGCTCGTGCATGTGCCCTACAAGGGCGCGGCGCCCGCCATCACGGACCTGGTCGGAGGGCAGATCCGGATGATGTTCGCACCCGCCGTCAATGCGCTGCCGCTCGCCGCCGCGGGAAAATTGCGCGCCCTCGCCGTCACCTCGGCCAAGCGTTCGCGGCTCGCGCCGGACCTGCCGACCGTCGCCGAAAGCGGCCTGCCGGGTTTCGAGGTCACGGGCTGGTATGGGCTGGCGGCGCCGGCGGCGACCGCCGCGGCCGCGGTCACGCGGCTCAACGCCGAGACCAACCGGGCGCTCGCGGCGGACGAGCCGGTCGAGCAACTGCGCCAGCAGGGCCTCGAACCTGTCGGCGACACGCCCGAACAGGCGAGCGCCTGGATCAGGACCGAGGTCGCGCAATGGACCAGGGTCATCCGCGACGCCGGCATCAAGCCGTTGTAGATCGTCACCATGGACCAGAACCTCGCGACCGATGCGGCGACCCTGACCAAGGCGCTGTGCGCCCATCTGGCGGCGGCGCGGCCCGACGATCTCTCGGCCGCCGCCCTGCACGCGGCGCGCCGCGGCGTCCTCGACTGGATCGGCTGCGCGCTCGCCGGCAGCCCGCATCAGACGATCAGCCGGCTTGTCGCGGTGCTGGGTGAAACCGGCGGACGCCCGCAGGCGACCGTGCTCGGTCGCCGCCTCAAGCTCGGGCTCCTCGATGCGCCGCTCGCCAACGGCCAGATGGGCCATCTGCTCGATTTCGACGACACCCATATGGGCGGCGTGGTGCTGCATACGAGCTCGCCCGTGCTCGCCGCACTCTTCGCCCTCGCCGAACGGGCGCCGGTGAGCGGCGCCGATCTGATGCTCGCCTATGCGGTCGGTTTCGAGGCCGGCGTGCGCGCCGGGCGCACCGCGCCCGGCCACCACAAAGGCGGCTGGCATTTGACCGGGACGCTCGGCAGCATCGCGGCCGGCGCGGCGGCCGGCAAGCTGCTCGGGCTCGATACGCAACGTCTCGCTTACGCGATCGGCATCGCGGCGACGCAAGCCGCCGGCATGCAGCAGAACCGCGGCACCATGTGCAAGTCCTTCCACGCCGGCAAGGCCGCCGCCAACGGCATGCTGGCGGCGCTGCTGGCGGAGCGCGGCTTCGACAGCAGCCAGGAGATCATCGAAGGCGAGCGCGGCTTCTGCCGCATCTACAGCGACGTCGCGGCGCCCGGGCAGTTGACCGCCGGCCTCGACGGCCGCTGGCTGATCGAAACCAACGGGCACAAGCCCTATGCGTGCGGTGTGGTGCTTCACCCGCTCATCGATGCGGTGATCGCGATCCGCAATCGCGAGCGGATCGATCCGGCGGCGGTCAGCGCGATCAGCCTGCGGGTTCATCCGCTGGTGCTGTCCATCACCGGCGTGGTCGAGCCGTCGAGCGGCCTGCAGTCGAAGTTCAGCACCCGGCATTCGGCCGCGGTGGCGCTCGCGGATGGCGCGGCCGGCATTGCGCAATATTCGGACGCCCGCGCCGTGGACCCGGCGGTCGCGGCGCTGCGACGCAAGGTGGAGGCGGTCGCCGACGAGAGTCTTCGCCGGGACGAGGCCCATGCGGCGATCGTCGCCGGCGGGGTGCGCCACGAGGCCCATGTGGCGCATGCGAGCGGCACCGCCGACAATCCCATGGGCGATGCGGCAATCGAAGCCAAATTCCTCGCCAACGCGACGCCGACGATCGGCGCCGAGCGGGCGCAGCGGGCCTGCGACCGCGTGTGGTCGCTGGAGAAATGTCCTGACGCGCGCGAGCTGATCGCGCTGCTGGCCTAGCGGCGAGCGTCCGGAGAGCGGAGCCCGAGCTGCGCCCAGCGAGCCGCGCGCGTCACCTCGTCCGAAAAATCACCGGCCGAAGAAGGGAAAGAAGAAGGGCTGCGGCGAAGGAGCGACACGACGCGGCTCGGGGCGCTGCTGCTGCGCGACGAATCCGGGCGGGCGCGGCACGCTGGCGGCCTGTCGGGTCGGTCGGGACGGGCGCGGCGCCGCGGGCCCGGATGCAGTCGCCGGCGCGGCGCCGGGAGCGGCGGCGGCCTGGCGCTGGTCCGTCTGCATCGGCGTCATCGGCGTGGTGGTGGTGGCGACCACCGGATCGGCGCCGAGCGGAGCCACATTGCGGCGCGGCCAGGCGAAGTCGTCGCCGCGTCCGGCTGGCGCGTTCGCTTGCTCGCCACGCACGAGCACGCGTGTCGCGATCGGATCGACCGCGGCCTGGCGGGCGCCGCCCCCGCCGAGCAGCTCGTCGGCCTCCGCCGCCGTGGTGAGCGGCATCACGGGTCCGGCGAGCGGGCGCGGGATCGGCGCATTGTCGGGACGGGCCACCGCCACCGCCGGCGCGGGCGCGGGCTCCTCGGGCACCGGCAGCGCCACCGGGGTGGCGTTCGCCATCAGGCCGCGCTGGATCTCGCGCTCCACATAGTGCGCGAGCTTGCGGGCGCCGGCCTGGGTGAAATGGACACCGTCGCCCGAGCGCAGGCGGCGGATCTGGCCCTCGAAATCGGGGCCTTGCGTCACGAAGCGGCCGCTTTCGTCGACGAACCCGTCCCAGGTGTCGATATAGGTGACGCCCGCTTTCTCGGCGCGGCTGCGGAAGAGATCGTTGAGGTAGCTCAGATCCGCGGCCGCCTTGGTGTTGCGCACCGGCGGAAGTCCGACCCACAGCACCGGCACATTCTTGGCCTTGAGGGCCGCGAGCGTGTCGTCGATGCGCTTGATGTAGAGCTCGGTCCATTTTTCCGAGCGGAACTCGTGGGTGAGCATGCCGGGCGTCGCGGGCTCGGGCTCGGCGGAGTTCCCCGGCGTCTCGCCCGGCGGCGGCTCGCCGAGCTCCGCATCCTTGTCCTTGCTGGCAGCCGCCGCGGCTGCCGCCGGCGCCGAAGCCTGACCCGGCGTTGCGGCCGCCTTGGTGGGCGCTTTTTCCTTGATCGACCGGCGGTCGTTGAGGCCGATCATCATCACGATGAAATTGGCTTTGTCCGCATTGAGGATCTCGCGCGCCGCCTGCGGCCAGTCGGGAAAGTCGCCGCGCGGGTCGCTTTTCACGTCCGCCCGGATGAGGCCGGACAGCGTGCGATGCCGGCGCAAGATGCCGATGTCGGGAGATTCCGCCGCCGCCTGCTCGAGTCCGTAGGCGAGCCAGTCCGCCATCGAGTCGCCGAGCACCACCACCGAGGTGAGCGGCGCGGAGTCGGCCTTGCGGGTGGGCGACGGAGCCTTGGCGTTGCTTTCTTCCGCGCCCCCGCCCTGGCGGTAGCTATCGCCGAAGAACGGATTGCTTCTGCTTCCGCGGTCGCCGCCACCGCGGCGCGCGCGTTCCTCGATGAAGGGGAAACGGTCGTCGAACTGCTGGGCGGACGCGGGCACGCTCACCGCCGCGCTCAGACCGAGCACCACCGCGGTCTCGGCCAGCCCGAGCAGAACCGCGCCCGCCAGCCGCCGCCCGAACAACCCGCCCGCCCTGCGCAACGATCCAAAAACCATGGTCAGATACAGCCCTGCGGGCCGGACATCCCGGCCCATGCGACCGCTACCCGGTCATTGGGTTAATACCATGGCAAAAGCGGTGCCGGGAAGAAGCTCGCGTCTTGGTTATCGCCGCGCCAAGCCGTCCGCGCGCAGGCGCTCGAGCAGGCTCGCGGTCGCGAAACCATCCGGAACGAGGCCGGCCGCCGCCTGGTAGCTCTTGAGTGCCTTGCGGGTCCCGGCATTGATGCGTCCGTTCGGCTCCCCGCCGATATCGAAGCCGCGCGCTGCCAGAAGCTGCTGGAACTCGTAGCGCTCGGCACTGGAGAGCACGCGCTCCTCGCGCGGCCAGGCCTGCACGAACGGCGGATCGCCGCGCAGCCGGTCCGCCAGATGGCCGATGGCGAGCGCATAGGCTTCGGCCGGATTGTATTTCATGATGGCGCGGAAATTGCCGAGCATGAGGAAGGCCGGTCCCCGCGCGCCCGCCGGAAGGAGCAGATAGGCCTTGTCGGCGGCGCGGGGAAAACCCTTCTGGCCGGGGCGCGTGAGCCCGTGTCGTTCCCATTCGCGCATCGTCAGCGGATGCGCGCTGTCGGCGAGCAGATAGTTGAATCCGTTGGGTATGACGACCTCGTAGCCCCAGGTCTGACCCGCCGTCCAGCCGTCGAGCTTGAGGTTGTTGGCGGTCGAGGCGACCAGGTCGGGAATCGAATCGACCACGTCGCGCCG